>NZ_JAUCDY010000003.1:0-244024 GCF_030362935.1 Thiopseudomonas acetoxidans | reverse complement strand
ACTCATAGCTCAGCTGGATAGAGTACTCGGCTACGAACCGAGCGGTCGGAGGTTCGAATCCTCCTGAGTCCGCCATAATTGGCAAAGATGCTCCAGTGGTGCACTGGTAAAACTCACCAAACGGACTCATAGCTCAGCTGGATAGAGTACTCGGCTACGAACCGAGCGGTCGGAGGTTCGAATCCTCCTGAGTCCGCCATATTAAAAAGCCTGCATCACAAGTGCAGGCTTTTTTTTGTCCGTTATTTATACACAAAGCTCAAGTTCCATTGCTAGGTAGCCTATACAATGACTGTGTGATGCAGTGGTCGATAGTCTCGGCGCGCAAATTAGGGTTTAACTATGACAGAAGTAGAAGTAAAAAAACCGCAAGAACGGCTGCAAGAGCGTTTTACCCAAGTTGTGAACAGCCTGCAGCGACTGCATGTTATAGATGAATCTCAGGGATATTCGCGAGAACCGGGTAGCGCGCAGGAGCAGGTGCTGGCTGAGCTACAACAAACAGTTACTGAGCTGCACTCTGCAGACATTGCTTTTATCCTCGAAGGGCTGCCGCTTGATGAGCGTTTGACTGTATGGCAGTTGGTGCGTGTTGAAAGCGACGGCGATATTCTGCTTGAAGTATCCGATGCGGTGCGCGAAACCCTGCTGGCCGACATGGATGACCATGAGATTATTGCTGCCGCCAAAGAGCTGGATGTGGATGAGTTGGCTGAGCTGGCTCCAGAACTGCCGCATGATGTTGTTTATGAGCTGATAGAAGCGTTAGATGCGCAGCAGCGTGATCGCGTGCGCTCAGCATTGTCTTATGAGGAGGATCAGGTTGGCTCCATCATGGACTATGAAATGGTCACGGTACGTGATGATGTGGCGCTGGAGGTGGTGCTGCGTTACCTGCGCCGCTTAAAAGAGCTCCCAGACCATTTGGACAAGCTGTTTGTTGTTGACCACGAGGGGTATCTGAAAGGCGTTCTGCCGATTAAACGCTTGCTGGTTAATGATCCAGAAAAAAAAGTTGCTGAGATTATGGCTGACGATCCGGTAACTTTTCACCCTGATGAGGACAGTGCAGATGCCGCGCAGGCGTTTGAACGTTACGATCTTATTTCTGCGCCGGTAATTGAGAAAAGTGGCCGTCTAGTAGGACGTTTAACCATTGATGAGATGGTTGACGTCATTCGAGAAGAATCAGAAGAAGAAGTGTTAAGTCGTGCGGGTTTACGTGAAGAAGAAGATATTTTTGCCTCGGTATGGAAATCGATCGCTAACCGTTGGGCATGGCTGGCTATTAACCTGATCACAGCCTTTGTTGCTTCGCGGGTTATCGGCTTGTTTGAACATTCAATTGAAAAGCTTGTAGCGCTGGCAGCATTGATGCCTATTGTTGCCGGTATTGGCGGCAACTCAGGGAATCAGACTATTACCATGATTGTACGCGCTATGGCTTTGGAGCAATTGAGTACAGGGAATACCAACCGTTTGCTGCGCAAAGAGCTGGGCGTAGCCTTTATAAATGGAATTATTTGGGGAGGTGTAATAGGTGTGGTGGCCTGGTTGTTATATGATTACTTTGCCTTAGGTATGGTGATGATTGCAGCAATGACGCTTAACCTGTTATTAGCCGCGATGATGGGCGTACTAATTCCGATGACTATGGTACGCCTAGGGCGCGATCCTGCGCTGGGTTCCAGCGTGCTTATTACAGCTATGACGGATAGTGGCGGCTTCTTTATTTTCCTAGGCTTGGCTACGATGTTTTTACTCTAACCCTAAACATTGTCGACAAAAGATAAAAATAAAAAGCTTTTTGTGTTTGCTAAGTTATTCTGTTCGCGTTAATCTGCGCTGGTTTTAGCTGTATTCGATCAAAATAGATTGCATCTACAGCAAGTATTTAAATAACAATAAGACTTGTATTGTAGACACAGGGGCCGTTATGACTTCTCAGCTACCTTTGCTTGAAGGTATTGAACTTATGCTGTTTGGCTTGGGTTTAGTATTTCTTTTTTTAGCGCTACTGATTCTGTGTATCAACCTAATAGCTGGGCTATTAGAGCGGTTTTCGATGCACGAGGCTGTTATTGCAACTGCGGTAACTCGAGTCGATAAATCCAAAACTTGTGCACAGGTTGATGCCGATACGCTCAGCGCTATCCAAATCGCCATTCAACAACATCGTGCGCGACACAATTAAAAACACAAAAATATAAAATACGGAGTTTTCCTCTATGACTGTAAAAAAGCCACTAGGGATTACTGAGGTAGTCTTGCGCGATGCGCATCAGTCAATTTTAGCGACTCGCTTGCGCCTCGATGATATGTTGCCTATTGCAGAAAAGTTGGATCAGGTTGGTTTTTGGTCTGTCGAAACCTGGGGTGGTGCAACCTTCGACTCCTGTATTCGTTACTTGGGCGAAGACCCGTGGGAGCGAATCCGTACGTTAAAAGCAGCTATGCCCAATACTAAGCAGCAAATGTTGCTACGCGGGCAAAACTTGCTGGGCTATCGCCACTATGCTGATGATGTTGTCGACAAGTTTGTTGAGCGTGCTGCGGCGAACGGTGTGGATGTATTTCGCGTGTTTGATGCCATGAACGATCCACGCAACCTAGAGCGTGCTTTGCGTGCTGTAAAAGCCAACGGCAAGCATGCGCAAGGGACTATTTCCTACACCACTAGCCCTGTGCACACGCTGCCAATGTGGGTCGAACTGGCCAAGCAGGTTGAAGACTTGGGTGCAGACTCGATAGCAATCAAGGACATGGCGGGGATTCTTAATCCTTATGTGGCCTATGAGTTAGTTAGTCAGCTTAAAGCCAGTTTAAGTATCCCGGTGCACATGCAGTGCCACGCAACCGCTGGATTGTCGACCGCGGCGATTGTTAAAGCAGTGGAGGCAGGGATTGATAATGTGGATTCTTCGATTTCTTCCATGTCGATGACCTATGGCCATTCGCCAACGGAATCGGTAGTGGCTATTTTTCAAAACACCGAGCACGACACAGGCTTAGACCTTGAGTTGTTAGAAGAGTGTGCGGCTTACTTTCGTGATGTGCGGAAAAAATATGCAAAATTTGAGGGCAGCTTGAAGGGTGTTGATTCTCGTATTCTGATCGCGCAAGTGCCTGGCGGCATGCTGACCAATATGGAGAATCAGCTTAAAGAGCAAGGCGCAAGTGACAAGTTTGATGAAGTGCTTGCTGAAATCCCGCGCGTACGTGAAGACTTGGGTTTTATCCCGCTGGTTACGCCCACCTCGCAGATTGTCGGCACGCAAGCGGTGATTAACGTGCTAACCGGCGAGCGTTATAAATCCATTACTAAAGAAACAGCGGGTATCTTGAAGGGTGAGTACGGTGCCGCACCAGCTCCGTTTAATGCAGAGCTGCAGGCGCGCGTGCTGGAGGGTGCTGAAGCGATTACGTGCCGTCCAGCGGACTTGATTGATAACGAGATGGATAAGCTGACACAAGAGCTGCGTGAAATTGCTCAGGAAAAAGGCATCCAGCTCGCTCAGGCTGAACGGGAAGTGGATGATGTACTGACCTATGCATTGTTCCCGCAAATTGGTCTGAAGTTTCTGGAAAACCGTAATAATCCTGACGCTTTTGAGCCCGCGCCTACAGGTAAAGAGCGTTTAGGCGATACTGACGAGCCGCAAGCCTATACCGTAGAAGTTAATGGCAAGAGTTTTGTGGTGCAGGTGAATGAGGGCGGTGATATTGAAGGCATCAAGCCTCTAGTCAGTACCGATGCAACGCAAACTGCGTCTGCACCAGTAACCGAAGGGGGTGATCCTCAAGGTGCGCCGCTGGCTGGAAACATTTTTAAAGTTTTAGCTAAGCCTGGGCAGTCGGTTGAAGAGGGCGATGTGTTGATTATTCTGGAAGCCATGAAAATGGAGACCGAGATTCGCGCCTTCCGCAGCGGAGTGATTGCCAGCATTGATGTCGCAGTTGGTGATGCTGTATCTGTGGGCGATTGCCTGCTAAGCATTGCGTGAGGACTCGATGATGGATAAGTTATTTACCCTGTGGCAAAACACCGGGCTCTATCAGCTCGAGCTTGGGCAGGCCGTTATGCTACTGGTCTGTCTTGGCTTGATTTATTTAGCGATTCGCAAGGGTTTTGAACCTTTATTGCTAATTCCTATTGGCTTTGGTGGCGTGCTGGCTAACCTACCGGCTGCTGGAATGGCTGAAACCGGCGGCTTGCTTGCACTGCTGTATGATGTCGGCTTGCCAACCAGTGTTTTTCCGCTACTGATTTTTATGGGTGTGGGGGCGATGACGGATTTTGGTCCGATGTTGGCCAACCCTAAAACCCTTTTGTTAGGTGCGGCAGCGCAGTTTGGTATTTTTGCGACCTTGATGGGTGCTTTGGCAATCGGCATGCTTGGGATTCCCGGTTTGGAGTTTACGTTGCGTGAGGCTGCTTCCATTGCGATTATTGGTGGGGCTGATGGGCCTACCTCTATATTTGTGACTGCACGGCTTGCCCCTGATTTGCTTGGACCGATTGCGGTAGCAGCTTACTCGTATATGGCGTTAGTACCGTTGATTCAACCGCCGATTATGCGTGCGTTAACCTCAAAAGAAGAACGTGCCATCGTCATGGTGCAGTTGCGACCAGTAGGCCAGGCAGAAAAAATTATTTTCCCATTAGTGCTTTGCTTGCTAATTGGTTTGCTGCTGCCTGATGCAGCTCCATTGATTGGCATGTTTGCATTCGGTAATTTGATGCGTGAAAGCGGTGTGGTTGAGCGTTTAGCGGATACCTCGCGCAATGCGCTGATTAACGTTGTCACTATCGGGTTAGGCTTGACCGTGGGAGCTAAGCTTTCTGCAGATACGTTTTTGCAGCTGAAGACACTAGGGATCTTAATTTTAGGTATGGTGGCTTTTTGTGGTGGCACAGCGGCTGGAATAATTATGGCTAAAGTCATGAACCTTTTTAGCGCTAACAAAGTTAACCCATTGATTGGCGCAGCTGGTGTTTCTGCGGTGCCTATGGCGGCGCGGGTTGCTAATAAGGTGGGGTTGGAAGCCAACTCGCAAAACTTTTTATTAATGCATGCAATGGGTCCCAATGTAGCTGGTGTAATTGGCTCGGCAGTGGCGGCAGGCGTTTTGCTTAGTTTTGTCGGCTAACAGCTTACAGTTAACATAGGCTTTTATGCGCTAAGATAATGCAATAAAATAACGACTCCTTAGTAAAGCCCAACTACGTGGATAGCGCAGTTGGGCTTTTTGTTGTGTAGACAAAGTGTTCTTGGCTCAATATTTGCATTAACTCAAGAGTATCCTGTAAAGCATTGTTTTTTTGACGTTATTATTTTTTAGAGTTCGGCGGAGAAATATAGAGTGAATCGCTCACAAGTATATTCAGGCATGCGTACCGGGATGGGCATCCTCAAGCAGGGCAATCTAGGTGTGCCCATCTTACTGCTAGTCATCTTGGGTATGATGACTTTGCCTGTCCCGCCGTTTTTGCTCGACGTATTTTTTACTTTCAACATTGCGCTCTCCATTGTCGTGCTGTTGGTGGGTGTATATGCCATGCGCCCGTTGGACTTTGCCGCCTTTCCAACCATTTTGTTAGTCGCAACCCTCATGCGCTTAGCGCTTAACGTAGCTTCAACCCGCGTGGTTTTGCTGCACGGTCATGACGGCGGTGATGCCGCTGGTAAGGTAATTCAAGCGTTTGGTGACGTGGTTGTTGGTGGTAACTATGTTGTTGGTGCGGTTGTTTTTGCCATCTTAATGATTATTAACTTTGTTGTAGTGACTAAGGGTGCGGGCCGTATTTCTGAGGTGAGTGCACGTTTCACCTTGGATGCCATGCCCGGTAAGCAGATGGCGATTGATGCCGACCTGAACTCAGGCTTGATTGATCAGGAGGAGGCCAAGTTGCGTCGTTCTGAAGTGGCGCAAGAGGCGGACTTTTACGGTTCGATGGATGGTGCTAGTAAGTTTGTGCGCGGTGATGCTATCGCTGGACTGTTAATTCTGTTTATTAACCTGCTGGGTGGTATTACTGTCGGTATAGCGCAGCACTCCTTGAGTTTTGCTGAGGCAGGTAAGGTCTATGCGCTGTTAACCATTGGTGACGGTTTAGTGGCACAGGTTCCGAGCCTGTTGCTGTCAACAGCGGCGGCGGTCATGGTTACTCGCGTAACAACCTCTGAAGATATGGGAGACCAGATTAATCGCCAGATGTTTACTTCGCCTAAAGCTCTGGCAGTTGCTGCTGCGATCCTGTTTGTCATGGGCTCCATACCAGGCATGCCGCATGTGTCATTTTTAAGCTTGGCTGTTTTGGCGGGTGTCGGCGCCTACATAATTTGGCGCAAGCAGAAAAATAAAGACTTGGCTGTAGTGGAGCAAGAGCAGCGCAAGGCCGATCAGTTGCCAGCCACGGTTTCACCTGAACATCGCGAGTTGGGTTGGGATGATGTAACGCCCGTGGACATGGTGGGTTTGGAGGTAGGGTATCGCCTCATTCCTTTGGTGGATCGTAATCAGGGTGGCCAACTGCTAGCACGCATTAAAGGTGTGCGTAAAAAACTGTCGCAAGACTTAGGTTTTTTGATGCCTTCAGTGCATATCCGTGACAATTTAGATCTAGCACCTAACGCATACCGCTTGACCCTGATGGGTGTGACTGTAGCTGAGGCGGAAGTGTATCCTGACCGTGATCTAGCCATCAACCCGGGGCAGGTATTTGGTACTGTCAACGGTGTTGCCACTACGGATCCTGCATTTGGCTTGGAAGCAGTGTGGATTGAAGCGAATCAGCGCGATCAGGCGCAATCCTTAGGCTATACAGTGGTAGACGCCAGTACAGTGGTGGCGACCCATCTAAACCAGATTCTTAACAATCATGCGCACGAGCTTATTGGTCACGAAGAAGTGCAGCAATTGATGCAGGTGCTGGCTAAGAGTTCGCCTAAGCTGGCTGAAGAGCTGGTTCCGGGCATTATTTCCCTATCGACACTATTGAAAATTTTGCAGACCTTGCTGCAGGAGCAGGTACCAGTGCGCGATATTCGTACCATTGCTGAAGCCATCGCTAATGCCGCAGGTAAGAGTCAAGATCCCGCCGCCATGGTGGCTGCTGTGCGCGTCGCTTTATCGCGTGCAATAGTGCAAAGCATTGTGGGGCTTGACTCTGAGATGCCAGTTATCACTCTTGAGCCAAAGTTGGAACAGATATTGCTTAATAGTTTACAGCAGGCTGGTCAGGGTTCTGAGAACGGTATTTTGTTAGAACCTGGCATGGCTGAAAAATTACAACACTCTCTAGTTGAGGCGGCGCAGAGACAAGAAATGTTAGGACAGCCAGTGATTTTACTGGTCGCAGGACAAATAAGAGCCATGATGTCACGTTTTGCTCGAATGACTGTTCCTAACATGCATGTGCTGGCTTACCAAGAGATACCAGATAATAAGCAGGTCACCATTGTGGCGACCGTGGGACAAGGATAAGAGGGCGGACTTATGGCTATGCAAGTCAAACGTTTTTTTGCCGCTGATATGCGTCAGGCGATGAATCGAGTAAAAGAAGAACTGGGTGCAGATGCTTCCATTTTGTCGACGCGCAAAGTAGCGGGAGGCATTGAGCTGACTGCCGCCCTTGATTATAACCTACAATCACTTCCAGCTCGGGCTAATCCAGCCCTAGAGGCAGAGCTGCGCAAGACCAAAGAGCATATTATGCAGGCGCAAGCATCGATGAGCTTGCGTGAAGAGGTTGCTGGCACAAAGCGCGATCGTCAACTATTCGATAAGGTAATGGCGCACTCTACAGCGATTCACCAGCCTGCTGTAGCTCAGTACTCGTCAGCCAGCCAGCCTTCAGTCGATCAGCAAGAGCTTGCACAGATGCGTTCTGAGTTGCTGGGCTTGCGTGAGCTGCTAGAAATGCAACTGGGTACAATTGCTTGGGGTTCAGTGCAGCATCAGCAACCCAAACAAGCAGAGTTGTGGAAGCGTCTACAGAAAATGGGTTTGCCGGCCGAGCTGGTTGGCAACCTGATGCAAAAAGTGGCGAGTGAAACCGATCAGCGCCAAGCATGGCGCATGGTGTTGGCGCATTTAGCCCATGAACTGGATACCCCAGCTAAGGATCCTTTGCAGCACGGTGGTGTCATTGCACTGGTCGGTCCTGCGGGAATGGGTAAGACCACTACGCTGGCGAAACTGGCGGCGCGTTATGTGCTTGAGCATGGTGCGCAAAATGTCGCTATCGTCAGCATGGACAGTTTCCGTATTGGCGCACAAGAACAGCTGAAAACTTTAGGCCGCATCTTAAATGTATCAGTAAGCCATGTAGAAGTGGGTCAATCCCTTGAGCAGGCACTGCATCCTTTGCAGAAAAAGCGTCTGGTTTTGATTGATACAGCAGGTTTGCCAGCACAAGATCCCATGTTGGCTATGCAGCTAGATAGTTTGGCAGCTCGAGGTGTTCAGGCGAAAAATTACTTGGTGTTGGCCGCAACCAGTCAAGCACAAGTGCTTAAAGCAGCGTGGCACGCTTACAAGCGCTGTGGCTTAGCAGGCTGCATTATAACGAAGTTGGATGAAGCCGTAAGTATGGGGGAGGCTCTTGGCATGGCTATTTGCCATAACCTTGCAGTAGCTTATACTACTGATGGCCCTAGGATTCCTGATGATATTCAGGCTTCGCGTAGCCATCAGTTAGTGAGTCGAGCTGTACGCATGCAAAACCCAGACGATCCGGGTGAGCAAGAAATGGCTGCAATGTATGCAACTTCTTATCAAGCAGCGGCTAGACAAGTCGGCTAAGCGGCACTAACTGAGATACAAGGTATTAAATAAATGACAAACAAACATTCTGTTCAAGTAGTGGCGGTTACTGGCGGCAAAGGCGGGGTGGGTAAAACCAACGTTTCGGTTAATCTATCCTTAGCTCTGGCTGATCTAGGGCGTCGTGTAGTGTTGTTGGATGCGGACTTTGGTTTGGCCAACGTGGACGTTTTATTGGGTCTTAATCCACAACGTACGTTGGCTGAAGTAATGGATGGTAAGTGCGATTTGCGTGATGTTTTGCTGCCTGGACCTGGTGGAATAAGAATTGTACCCGCTTCATCAGGTACTAAAAGTATGGTTGAAATGACGCCGCTACAGCATGCGGGTCTTATCCAAGCCTTTAGCGATATCGGCGATAGCATTGATATGTTGGTGATAGATACGGCAGCTGGAATTGGTGACTCAGTTACCAGCTTCGTGCGAGCAGCACAAGAAGTGATACTGGTGGTATGTGACGAGCCAACTTCTATTACCGATGCTTACGCGCTGATTAAACTACTCAGCCGTGATCATGGCATGACCCGTTTTCGTGTTTTGGCTAACATGGCACATAGCCCGCAAGAAGGCCGCAGCATCTATGCCAAGCTGGTAAATGTTACCGAACGATTCTTAGATGATGTTACACTGCAATACTTGGGTGCAATTCCCTATGATGAGACTGTACGCAAGGCAGCGCAAAGGCAGAAAGCCGTTTACCAAGCTTTCCCGCGGTCCAAGTGCGCTCTAGCTTACAAGTCAATAGCAGAGAAAGTAGATGGTTGGCCTTTGCCTGCTACACCGCGAGGGCATTTGGAGTTTTTTGTGGACCGTTTAGTGAGCCAATAATAAGGACGGGAATAATTGCAATGACAGTAGCCAAAGGTTTGCAAATGTATGCCACAGCGCAAGCTAGGGATGAACAAACATTGCTGGTTGAACAGCATGCTCCTTTGGTTAAGCGAATTGCTTACCACATGCTGGCCAGACTCCCAGCAAGCGTTCAAGTTGATGATCTGATTCAAGCAGGAATGATAGGTTTATTAGAAGCGGCCAAAAAATACGATTCTAGTAAGGGTGCAAGTTTTGAAACATTTGTTGGAATACGTATCCGCGGAGCGATGCTAGACGAGATGCGCAAAGGTGATTGGGTGCCTCGTTCTGTACATAGAAATACACGCATGGTGAGTGAAGCCGTAAGAAAAGTTGAGTCGCGTACAGGTAAAGACGCTCAAGACAAAGAGGTTGCGGCCGAATTAGATATGAGTCTAGAAGAGTATCACGCGATCTTGGCGGATACACAGGGCAGTAGATTATTTAGCTTCGATGGTTTGCAAGAAGATGGAGCACAGCCAGATTTACAAGTAAGTCATCGGGGGCCAGGTCGAGAAATTGAACAAGAAAAATTTAAACAAGCGCTGGCTCAAGCAATAGAAGGTCTGCCGGAACGTGAGCAATTAGTGCTTTCTTTGTATTACAGCGAAGAGTTGAATTTAAAAGAAATTGGGGTGGTGCTCGGGATTAGTGAATCACGAGTGAGCCAATTACACAGCCAGTGTGCAGCACGTCTTAGAGCGCGACTAGCAGAGTGGCATAGTTGAGATAATGCAAATATGGTTTTTGTTGTGTTCAGTATAGAGCTCTTTGGAGGTTGCCTTGGATAAAAACATGAAAATCCTCATTGTTGATGACTTTTCAACAATGCGCCGGATCATCAAGAACCTCTTGCGTGACCTAGGGTTTACCAATACAGCTGAAGCAGATGATGGTGCTACAGCACTACCCATGCTCCACAGCGGGGGATTTGATTTTTTGGTCACTGACTGGAATATGCCAATCATGTCGGGACTTGATCTTTTAAAGGCCGTACGTGCCGATGATAAGCTCAAGCATCTCCCCGTGTTGATGGTTACTGCTGAGGCTAAGCGCGATCAAATCATCGAAGCGGCTCAGGCTGGGGTAAATGGCTATGTAGTTAAACCCTTTACTGCGCAAGCACTGAAAGACAAAATCGAGAAGATTTTTGAGCGAGTTAATGGTTGATACGGTTAATGGAGCAACCATGACGGTAGATAAGTGTGCGGTAACTCAATTACAACAAGCGGTTCAACAAAATGCCGATGATTTGCAAGCGAGTCTTGCCGAGCAAAACTGGGAAGAGGCGGTGCGAGTTATTGGTAAAATTAACTTGGTGCGTGATCGGGCACTTTATGATGAGGTGGCCAAGTTAACCCGCGAATTACACGGTGCCTTGCTGGATCTGCAAGTTGATCCAAGCAGTCCTCATGCGGAAGAAATGTCGCAGATTACCGATGCGAATGAACGATTGAAGTATGTCGTCAAAATGACAGAAAAAGCAGCCAATGACACTATTGACTTGGTTGAGAAGAGCGCGCCATTTGCGAACTATATTAGCTACGAAGCACAAAGTTTGACGGTTGATTGGCGACGCTTTATGCAGCGCGACATGTCGGCGGCAGAGTTTAGGGAACTAGCCAAGCGGGTAGAAACATACTTAGAGCGCGGCTTGCATGATAGCGATGAGTTATCAAGTAACTTGAATGAGATTTTATTGGCGCAGTCCTTCCAAGACCTTACTGGGCAGGTCATCAAGCGAGTTTCTACGCTAATAACAGATATGGAAGAGAGCTTGCTGAAGCTGGTTGTTATGGCAAGCACTGTTGATCGCGTTGCCGGTATTGAACATTCACCCGAAGATTTAAGAAAAGCTATAGATAAACATAAAGCTATGATTATGGGTGAAGGTCCGCAAATACGTGCCGATAATGACGATGTAGTAGCTGATCAGGTTGATGTGGATGATTTGCTATCAAGTTTGGGACTTTAGGGGGCAAAATAAATGAGCTTTGAAGCCGATGAAGAGATCCTCCAAGACTTTCTCGTAGAAGCAGGTGAAATTCTAGAGCTGTTATCAGAACAACTGGTTGAACTAGAAAGCAGCCCTGATGACATGAATCTACTGAATGCTATCTTCCGTGGATTTCATACCGTAAAGGGTGGTGCGGGTTTTTTACAGTTAACCGAATTGGTTGATTGTTGCCATATTGCCGAAAACGTCTTCGATATTTTACGTAAAGGCGAACGCACGGTAACTCCAGAACTGATGGATGTGGTTCTACAGGCTCTAGATAGCGTTATTAGCATGTTTAATGAAGTGCGTGAAGGAGTTCAATTAACCCCAGCGCCGCCAGAGCTGTTAGCTGAATTAGCTCTATTAGCTGAGCCTGAGGGTGCAGCCGTTGAGGACAGCGTGGTTGCAGCACCTGAACAAGAGTACAGCGAAGATGATGCTGACGCAGAGTTTCAGCAAATGCTCGAAGCAGCTGGTCAGGAGGCTGATACTACTGTTCAAAATAATGACATTATAACGGACGATGAATTTGAAGCTTTACTCGATGAGTTGCAGGGGCCAGCAGCTACTAAGGCAGCGTCCAGCTCAGATGAAATAACGGATGATGAATTCGAGGATTTATTAGATCAGCTACATGGCTCAGGAAAGTTTCAAGTTGAAGCACCGGTAACCTCTAAGCCAGATCAGACACAGGCTGATACACCCGCAACGGTAGCGTCCGATAATATCAGTGATGACGAATTTGAGAATTTACTTGATCAGTTGCACGGCAAAGGCAAGTTTGACGTTGCGGTAACAAACACTGAGTCGGTCGAAGTTAAAGCCGCACCGGCTGACAAAACAACTCCCAAAAAAGCAGCGCCTTTGTCTGCCAAACCTGCCAAAGAAGCCGCTGCACCTGCCAATAAAGCGCCAGTCGCTCAACGCGTTGCTGCGGCTGAAGAAACAACAGTACGTGTTGATACCGCAAGACTCGATGACATTATGAATATGGTCGGCGAGCTAGTGTTGGTGCGTAACCGTTTGGTTCGCCTGGGTGTCGAAAGTGGCGATGAAGATATGGGTAAAGCAGTGGCTAACTTGGATGTGGTCACAGGTGATCTACAAACAGCGGTCATGAAAACCCGCATGCAACCCATCAAAAAAGTATTTGGCCGTTTCCCGCGCTTGGTACGTGACATGGCGCGCAGCCTCAAAAAAGATATCAGACTTGAGCTGATTGGTGAAGAAACTGACTTAGACAAAAACCTTGTTGAAGCACTGGCAGACCCACTGGTGCACTTGGTACGTAACTCTGTGGATCATGGTATTGAGATGCCTGATGAGCGCGAAGCAGCAGGTAAAAACCGTGAAGGTAAGGTTGTTCTTTCTGCGGCGCAGGAAGGGGACCATATCCTGTTGATGATTACTGATGACGGTAAAGGCATGGATGCTGACATTCTGCGCGCTAAAGCAGTAGAAAAGGGTATGTATGATAAAGACGCTGCTGATCGTTTAACTGAGTTTGAATGTTATAACCTGATTTTTGCACCTGGCTTCTCCACCAAGACTGAAATTTCAGACGTGTCTGGCCGCGGTGTGGGCATGGATGTGGTGAACACCAAAATAAACCAGCTTAACGGCAGCGTTAACGTGTATTCAAAGCTGGGAGAAGGCTCACAGGTTGTTATTAAGGTCCCTTTAACCCTTGCGATTATGCCTACGCTCATGGTGATGCTCAATGATCAGGCTTTTGCTTTCCCGTTAGTCAACGTCAATGAGATTTTTCACTTGGATTTATCTCGCACCAATGTGGTTGATGGTCAAGAAGTTGTCATTGTGCGTGATAAAGCCTTACCTTTGTTTTATTTAAAACGCTGGTTATTGCCTAAGTTAGCTCATGAAGAGCAAACAGAAGGGCATGTAGTAATTGTATCGATAGGTGATAAGCGTGTTGGTTTTGTAGTTGACCAGCTAGTGGGTCAAGAAGAAGTTGTAATTAAACCATTAAGTAAAATGCTGCACGGTACGCCAGGTATGTCTGGCGCTACAATCACGGGTGATGGCCGCATTGCACTTATTTTAGATGTACCAAGCCTTTTAAAGCATTATGCATAAAAATTAAGCAGGGTTTGGAATTTGCTATTGGATATGAGGAAGGCATGACGATTAAAGTATTGGTGGTGGATGACTCTGGTTTTTTTCGCCGCAGACTGACAGAAATTCTTTCCTCTGACCACGACTTTGAAGTGGTGGGCACAGCATCAAATGGACGAGAGGCCGTAGAAAAAGCTGTAGAGTTGCGCCCAGATGTGATTACCATGGATTATGAAATGCCGGTTATGGATGGCATCACTGCGGTCAAGCAAATCATGCAGCGCAGTCCAACACCAGTATTGATGTTTTCCTCGCTTACCCATGAAGGTGCACGAGTCACTTTAGATGCATTGGAAGCGGGGGCGGTTGATTATTTACCAAAAAATTTTGAGGATATCTCCCGCAATCCAGAACGCTTAAAGAAAATGCTGTGCGATAAGGTTCGTGCCGTATCACATACCAATAAACGTGCGTTGTCACGGCCAGCGCCAGTGACACCTGTGGCGAGCAAACCAGTAACAACTCGGGTTGCAGCAAAAGCTGAAGTGCCGCTCACGCCAAGAGAGGTGGCTAGACCGCCAGTGACGCGCCCGCTGACAACAGAGCCTAGCTCACCTGTTACCAAGTCCAAACCTAAAGCAAAAAATTACAAACTGGTTGCAATAGGTACGTCAACCGGTGGTCCTGTTGCCTTACAAAAAGTTTTAACCAGTTTGCCGGGTAACTTTCCTGCGCCTATAGTGTTGATTCAGCATATGCCGGCTGCCTTTACCAAAGCTTTTGCTGATCGGCTGGATAAACTTTGCCAAATAGACGTTAAAGAAGCTGAAGACGGCGATATGTTGCGCCCTGGCTTAGCCTTGTTAGCCCCGGGTGGAAAACAAATGATGATTGACCCGCGAGGCCAAGTAAGGATCTTGCCAGGCGATGAACGATTAAATTACAAGCCGAGCGTAGATGTTACTTTTGGATCTGCAGCAAAAGTTTTCAACGATAAAGTGCTGGCGGTTGTGCTGACTGGCATGGGCGCTGACGGACGTGAGGGTGCACGCATGCTAAAGGCTGCGGGCAGTCAGGTCTGGGCTCAGGATGAGGCAAGCTGTGTGATTTATGGTATGCCTATGGCTGTAGTCAAGGCCGACCTTGCCGATGCCATTTACTCTCTGGATGAGGTGGGACCAAACATCATTGAGGCATGTCTCTAATGGATATTCTTAGCCTAGTAGGTTTTGTTCTAGCTTGTGTGGCTATTGTAGGCGGAAACTACCTAGAAGGCGGGCATGTCAGCGCCTTAATGAATGCCCCAGCTGCCCTGATTGTGTTTGGTGGCACTATTGGTGCTGTGTTATTACAAACTCCCTTGCCGCACTTTATTCGCGGTCTAAAGCTCATGTCATGGGTTTTTTTCCCCCCTCAAATTGATTTGCAAAACGGCATTAACAGCGTAGTGGGCTGGAGCATGATAGCTCGTAAAGACGGGCTGTTAGGGCTTGAGTCCGTTGCGGAGTCAGAACCTGATCCCTATGCCCAAAAAGGTTTACGTCTTTTGGTGGACGGCGTGGAGCCAGAAGCTATTCGCAGCATTCTTGAAGTGGACCTCTACACTCAGGAAGACCGCGACTTGCAGGCCTCCAAAATCTATGAAGCGATGGGTGGTTACTCGCCTACGGTGGGTATTATCGGTGCAGTCATGGGTTTGATTCATGTAATGGGCAATCTAGCGGATCCTTCCCAATTAGGTAGTGGTATTGCTGTGGCTTTCGTCGCCACTATTTATGGTGTTGCTATAGCAAACTTATTTCTATTACCCGTGGCAGGTAAAATAAAATCTGTGGTCATACGTCACACACGCTATCGTGAAATGCTTTTAGAAGGGTTGCTGTCCATTGCTGATGGTGAAAACCCGCGCTCTATTGAAATCAAGCTGCAAGGCTTTATGGAATAGCCATGGCGCGTAGACGGCGACAGGAAGACCCCCCCAACCATGAGCGCTGGA
The DNA here is from genome assembly GCF_030362935.1 of Thiopseudomonas acetoxidans. Taxonomy (NCBI): domain Bacteria; kingdom Pseudomonadati; phylum Pseudomonadota; class Gammaproteobacteria; order Pseudomonadales; family Pseudomonadaceae; genus Thiopseudomonas; species Thiopseudomonas acetoxidans. The sequence continues at coordinate 228,272 of NZ_JAUCDY010000003.1, read as the reverse complement.
TGGTTTCTTATGCAGACTTTATAACACTGCTGTTTGCTTTCTTTGTCGTAATGTATTCCATTTCCTCGGTTAACGAAGGCAAATATAAGATTCTTTCTGACGCCTTAGATGGTGTTTTTAATCAGCAAGAACGCTCTATAAAACCCATTCCCGTCGGTGATGAACGAGTACGTGGTATTGAGGGTGGCAATAGTGATTTTGATGAGGCTGATGAGCGCGATCCGTTGGAAATGATTGCGGAAAATATTCAGGGTGAATTTGCTAACTTAATGGGTGACGGTCAGTTGCATATTCGTGCCAATGAGATGTGGCTTGAATTAGAACTAAGCTCAAGTTTGTTATTTCCAAGTGCAGATGCCATTCCTCATCAAGAGGCATTTGAAATCATTGAAAAAATCGCCAAGATTTTAGCGCCTTATGAAAACCCTGTTCAGGTCGAAGGGTTTACTGATAACTTACCCATCAATACCAAAGCCTATCCTACAAACTGGGAATTATCGGCTCATCGTGCTGCTAGCATTGTAAGAATGTTAGCCATGGACGGAGTAAAACCAAGTCGTCTAGCCGCCGTTGGTTATGGTGAGCATCATCCTATAGCCAGTAACGCGACAGCCGAGGGTCGTGCTCGAAACAGACGGGTTGTCTTAATCATTTCACGCAATACCGAAGGGCGCCATGAGCCCGTTCGAGCAAGAGACTAGCAAAGCTGGCATACTGATTGCATTATAAAGCTCAACGTTAACCTGTTTTACAGATAGTCAAAAAGCCGTCGTTTGTTTTAAGTAGTAACAAGATGTGCGGTGGGAGAGTCTAATGAAGGTTTGGGCTGTAGCAAATCAAAAAGGTGGGGTAGGTAAAACCACCACAACAGTCGCTTTGGCAGGGCTGCTAGCCGATGCTGGAAGGCGTGTTCTAGTGGTTGATCTGGATCCGCATGGCTCACTAACCAGTTATTTTGGCTATGATCCTGACACCATTGAATACAGTTGCTATGACTTGTTTGCGCATGGCGGAAAAGTCCCTGCTGATCTGCCCGATCGTATTCGAGTAACAACCAGCCATAAAAATATTGACTTATTCCCCTCAAGTACAGCTGTGGCCGTATTAGAGCGCCAGTCGCTAGGGCAGGACGGTATGGGTTTGGTGTTGGCCAAGTCTTTAGCGCTGTTATGGGATGAGTATGATTTTGCCATTTTGGATAATCCGCCCTTGTTAGGTATTTTGATGGTGAATGCGTTGGCTGCCAGCGAACATTTAATCATTCCGGTACAAACTGAGCATTTGGCGATAAAAGGTTTAGAGCGCATGGTGAGTACCATCAATATGGTAAATCGCTCACGTAAAGAAAAATTGCCCTATACCATTGTACCCACTATGTTTGATCGGCGGACACAGGCATCTTTATCAACGCTACGCAATCTGCGCAGCAATTATGCAGAGCATTTATGGCATGCGTTTATTCCCATTGATACCAAGTTAAGAGATGCCAGTCAGGCGGGCGTTGTACCGTCCAACTACGATAAAAAAAGTCATTCTGTTTTGGCATACAGATCATTATTAAAATTTTTACTTAGTCAAAGCATAAGCCGCAGTCAAGAACGTCAAGGGCAAAAGCTCGCTTAGGTAATCATAGATAGGTTGCTATGATGAAAACGAACAAATCACAAACAGCGTTACAGAATTATTTAGATGGCTTGTTACAAGAGGCTGAAATTGAACAATTCAATGAGCCTAAGCCAGTGATGCTTGAAGAAAAGCCGCTGGCACCGATATTACTGCCAACTTTTACCACGCCAAAAATTGTTGTTGAACAGCAGGTTGAAACTAAGATTGATATTGAGATGCAGCCAGAGCTGCAGCCGGTTGCAGATGAAAAGCCAGCTTGGTCGCAACAGCCTTTTGAGTGCTTATTGTTTGATGTGGCAGGGCTAACGCTAGCCGTCCCACTCATTTGCTTGGGCAGCATTTATCAACTCAGCGAAGATGATATCACGCCGATATTTGCTCAGCCCGAGTGGTTTATTGGTATTATGTCCACCCCGGCCGGCAACTTAAAAGTATTGGATACAGCACGTTGGGTTATGCCGGAGCGCTATAATCCTGAACTTAGAAAAGACTTTAGCTTTGTAATATCTATCGACGGACATGAGTGGGGCTTAGCGGTAAACCAAGTGCGTAACTCCATCTTGTTGCGTCCAGATGAAGTTAAGTGGCGTTTAAAACGCGGCCAGCGTGCTTGGCTTGCTGGTACGGTTATTGAGCATATGTGCGCGCTGCTAGATGTTGAGGCCTTAGCCAAACTTATTACTGATAAAGATAAACGTGTAACGGTCGATAAGTCTCTATAGTTAAAAGTAAAATTGAGAATTTCTATATAAGCTGTAAGCTTCAGGTTTTCTCGTAAAATATTTTGAGCAACTCTGCCTAGATTGAGGTTAAAAACGATGAAGAATTCATCTGCACAAAGCTCTGATGACCCAGTGTTACAGTGGGTTACTTTTCGTCTAGATGATGAAACCTATGGCATCAACGTAATGCAGGTGCAAGAGGTTTTACGTTACAGTGAAATTGCCCCAGTTCCGGGTGCGCCAAGCTACGTGTTAGGCATTATTAACTTGCGCGGTAACGTAGTTACAGTGATAGATACGCGTCAACGCTTTGGTTTGCCCTCAGCAGAAATCACGGATAACACGCGTATTGTGATTATTGAGGCTGATAAGCAGGTTGTAGGCATTTTGGTGGATAGCGTTGCCGAAGTGGTTTACTTGCGTGAGTCTGAAATAGAAACTGCACCTAATGTGGGTAATGACGAAGCCGCTAAGTTTATTCAGGGTGTTTGTAATAAAAACGGTGAACTGTTAATTCTGGTTGAACTCGAGAAAATGATGTCCGAGCAAGAGTGGGCTGAACTGGATGGTTTTTAATGCAATACGGGCTTCTGGCAATAGCAATCCTGTTAATACTGTTATTGGTCGGTGTTTGTTTTGTATTGTTGCGTAAAATACGCAACATACATGAAGAACTTGATTTTCTAGAGCAAAGTATAGAGCAGCAAGTCAAGGCGCTAAGCCGCAGATTAGATAACTATTTAACAGGCAGCATTCAGATGGGGGAAGAGCTGCATAACCTGCGCCAGCAGGTAGCACCTTTGCCTGAGAAGCTTATGCAGATGGAGCAGCGAGATCCAAGCAGCCTGTCTTTTATAGAGGCCGCGCGCTTGGTATCTCTTGGGGCAACAACAGAAGATTTACAGCAGGCCTGCGGGCTATCGCACGCTGAAGCGGAACTGCTGAAGCGAATGCATCAGAAGAACTAATAAAGGATGTATTAATTGAATAACAGTCATAAAAAAAGCCGACCCTAGAGTCGGCTTTTTTGCTAACACAATATTACTTGCGGCTAGCTTTTTCTAACATACGCAGTGCGCGCTCGTTAGCTTCGTCAGCAGTTTGCTGTGCACGCTGAGCAGCAGCCAAAGCTTCGCTAGCTTTGTTGTATGCTTCGTCAGCACGTGCTTGTGCGCTTGCTGCAGTGTTTTCGATAGCAGTTACTTGCTCGCTAGAAACGCCAGCACAACCAACAGTCAAAGCACCAGCTAAGGCTAAAGCAGAAAGTTTAAGGATGTTTTTCATTTTTTTCCCCTGAGAAAATCAGTTTGCTAAGAAACAATCCGTCGAATAACGGACTGACTATGTCATATGTTACGCATTCGCTGGATTAAGTAAACTAGTTGAGAATAAAAAACTTTAAAAAAGAGAACAACGAGCTAGTTTTTAGACTAATTGCCTGTAACTCACGTGTTTTATTGGTTTTGGATGCCTCATTTAATAGGAATTTAAAGTCTAACGGGGTGTTTTTTAGCGCTGTTCTTCTAAAAGACTTGCACTTAGCAAAGGAAAGCTATATATTCTTGCGCCTGTTGGAGCTGCATACTTAGCTAGCCCAAAAGTCATCCGCCCGGATGGCGGAATAGGTAGACGCAAGGGACTTAAAATCCCTCGAAGGTAACTTCGTGCCGGTTCGATTCCGGCTCCGGGCACCATATTAAACCCCTAAGCACTTGATTGCTTAGGGGTTTTTTATTTGTTGGTGTAAATTTGGCGTGATGGTGACTTTGCGGCAACTCCTAAGTTGGTTTTATAGTTCGCTTCGCGCATAAGATGCGCTCCCACAGGATTTCGTGGTCTAACGTAGCTGTGTGTATGGGTTCTGCACTCGTAGGAGCGCAACTCTTGCGCGATGGTGACTTTGCGGCAACTCCTAAGTTGGTTTTATAGTCCGCATCGCGCATAAGATGCGCTCCCACAGGATTTCTGGTTCTAACCTAAAGGCTTGGTCAGTAATCAATCAGTAAATTCAAAGTAAAGCCGCTGCTAATTTTCTCTGAGCCTGCTATCTTTTACGCTCTGATAAAGTCTAGGGAAGTCCAATTCTGTGTCTAGTACGCATTCTTCGGTAACAACTAAGAAAAAAATACTCTGGTCGGTGCTAACTCTAGTGGTTCTGGCGCTGGTTTATTGGGCATGGCAAGCGAGTCAGTCGCCGACAGATAAAGCAGCAGGGCCGCGCATGGGGCGTGGCTTTATGCAGGATGCTGTACCGGTCAGTGTGGCTAAGGTACGCCAGGATGTGTTTGTTGAGCAGATTAAAGCACTAGGCACGGTTACCGCTTGGCGTAAGGCTGAGGTGACCAGTCAGGTTAGTGGTATTTTAGAGCGTATTCATTTTGAAGAAGGCCAGTCGGTGCAGCAGGGAGACTTGCTTGCAGAGATAGATGCGCGTAGCTATAAGGCAGCTTTATTGCAAGCCGAGGGGGCATTGCAGGAAACCCGTGCTCAGTTGACTAGCGCTCAGTTGGACTTAAAGCGTTATCAAGAGTTACGAGCGGATGACTCTATTGCTCAGCAAACAGTGGAGCATCAGCAGGCCACTGTAAATCAGTTACAGGGCACATTAAAAGTTCGTGAGGCACAACGTGATGCTGCCAAGCTTAACTTGGATTACAGCCGTATTACCGCGCCCATTAGCGGACGCTTAGGCCTGCGCGCGCTAGACGTAGGCAATCATGTAGCAGCCGGCAATACGGTACTGGTTACTTTGACGCAGCACCAACCCATAGGTATAGGTTTTACCATCACTGAACAAGCCATTGGTTCCGTGCAGCAAGCCGTTAGCAAAGGGCAACCACTTAAAGTATTGGCTTGGAATCGTGATGAAACGGAGCTGCTAGCAGAGGGCGTTCTGGATAGTATGGATAACCAAGTCGATGCTGCAACAGGCACGCTGCGCTTAAAAGCGCGTCTAGCTAACAAGGATAACCTTTTGTTTCCACAGCAATTTGTGAATGTAAGCTTACAGGTTGCGAAACATGAACAGGCTCTTTTGGTGCCTAATGATGCCTTGCAGTTTGGCAGTCAAGGTCGTTTTGTTTGGCGCGTCTTGCCAGACAGTACTGCCCAGATGGTCCAGGTAAAGGTGACGCAGTCTGATGCGAACTATTCAGTGATTAGTGCGGACTTGAGTGCGGGCGACTCTGTGGTTATCGAGGGCGTGGACCGTTTGAAAAACGGCAGTAAAGTAGAGGTTATCCGCGCTGATGGCAGCAGCGAAGCACCAGCCGTATCAGCTGACAAGCCTGAACAGCAACCTGATTCAAACCGTCGTTCACAGCAGCGTTAATAATGAATTTCTCACGTATTTTTATTCTGCGCCCGGTTGCGACCACGTTATTGATGGTGGCGGTTTTTTTATTGGGCGTGCTGGCGTATGGATTACTGCCGGTTTCAGCGTTGCCGCAGGTGGATTATCCAACGATTCGCGTGATGACGCTGTATCCCGGTGCGAGCCCACAGGTGATGAACAGCTCGGTTACCGCACCGCTTGAGCGTCAGTTTGGGCAGATGCCCGGACTAGAGCAAATGTCGTCTACCAGCTCGGGTGGCGCCTCGGTGATTAGCCTGCGTTTTAGCTTGGATATTTCCTTAGATGTGGCTGAACAGGAAGTACAGGCAGCGATTAATTCAGCTATGAACTTGTTGCCCAACGATTTGCCTGCACCGCCGGTGTATAACAAGGTGAATCCAGCAGACAGCCCGATTTTGACCCTCGCTATTACTTCAGCAAGTATGCCCTTACCGCAGGTCAATGATCTGGTCGATACCCGTATGGCACAGAAAATCGCGCAAATTAACGGGGTAGGCTTGGTCAGTTTGGGTGGTGGTCAGCGCCCCGCGGTGCGTATTCGTGCTAATTCACAGGCTTTGGCCGCCGCAGACTTGAGCTTAGCGGATGTGCGTAACTTGATTGCTCGTGCTAACGTCAATCAGCCCAAGGGCAGTATTGATGGGCCGTCGCGCATTACTCAACTGGATGCTAATGATCAATTACGTAGCGCAGAAGATTACGCGCAACTAATTTTAAAATATCAAGACGGCCGTGCGCTGCGTTTAGCTGATGTGGCCAGTATTATTGAAGGCGCAGAAAACGAACGCTTAGCAGCATGGGCGGATTCACAGCAAGCTGTATTGCTCAATATCCAGCGCCAACCCGGAGCCAATGTGATTGAAGTGGTTGAGCGTATCGAAGCGTTGCTGCCCAGTATTATCGCAACCCTGCCGGCAGGTGTTGAGGTGCGGGTACTCACCGACCGCACACAAACTATTCGTGCTGCCGTTAAAGACGTGCAATTTGAGTTGGTGCTTGCTGTCATTCTGGTGGTTTTGGTAACGCTGTTATTTCTCAAGAAGCTAAGCGCCACGTTGATACCTTCCATCGTGGTGCCTTTGTCGTTGATTGGCACCTTTGCCGTGATGTATTTGGCGGGATTCTCACTGAACAATCTGACGCTGATGGCGTTAACCATCGCCACGGGCTTTGTGGTGGATGATGCTATCGTTATGCTGGAAAACATTGCTCGTCATATCGAGCAAGGCGAAACGCCGCTCAATGCCGCCATTAAGGGTGCCAAACAAATTACCTTTACCTTGATTTCACTGACGTTTTCTTTGATTGCGGTACTGATTCCGCTGCTGTTTATGCAGGATGTGGTGGGGCGTTTGTTCCGTGAATTTGCGATTACTTTGGCCGTTGCAATCCTGATTTCTTTGGTTATTTCTCTGACTTTGACACCGATGATGTGCGCACGCCTGTTAAAGCCTCAGGCTAAGCAACAACAAGAAGATTGGTTGAGTCGTATCATTGCCGGCTATGCACGCAGCTTAACGTGGGTTTTGGGACATCAAACGTTGACGTTACTGGTGGCCGTGGCGACTTTTTTACTGACGGCGTTGTTGTGGATGTGGGTGCCGAAAGGGTTTTTTCCTGAGCAGGATACCGGAGTGATTCAGGGCGTCTCTGAAGCACCACAAACGATTTCTTTTGCTGCTATGGCAGAGCGCCAGCAGCGTCTGACGGATGTTTTGCTGCAGGACCCAGCGGTACGCAGTGTGTCGGCACAGATTGGTGTGGACGGTGATAACCCCACGCTGAATACAGGGCGGGTGTTGATTAACCTTAAACCTTTTGCCGAACGCGACGTCAGTGCAGGACAGGTGATTGAACGTCTGCGTCCTGAGTTGGCACAGGTGCTGGGGATTGAACTGTTTCTGCAGCCCGTGCAGGACTTGAGCATTGAAGACCGGGTTAGCCGTACTCAATACCAGTTTAGTCTGGAATCTGCTGATCCGCAGTTGCTCGCTCGCTGGGCTCCTGAGCTGATTGAGTACTTGCAGCAGCATCCCAAGTTGCGAGATGTGACGAGTGACCTGCAAGCTGCTGGTTTACAGTATTACCTGCATATCGACCGTGACTTGGCCGGACGTTTAGGGGTGAGTATCAGTGCCATCACGGATGCGTTGTATGATGCTTTTGGTCAGCGGCAAATCTCGACCATTTTTACCCAAACCAGTCAGTACCGTGTGGTCTTAGAAGCGCTAGCAAATTCTGATGATGCGCAAGCGCGTTTGCATAATGTGCATGTGCGCAGCAGTACAGGTGAATCTTTGCGTTTGGCTAATTTGGTACGCATTGAAGAAAAGTCCGCACCGTTGCTGCTCAATCATATAGGCCAGTTTCCAGCCGTTTCAGTGTCGTTTAACCTCAGCCCTGGCGTGTCCTTGGGTGAGGCGGTGGCGGTCATTGAACAAGCACAGTTCGACTTGGTGATGCCTGATGCGATTCAAAGCCATTTTCAAGGTGCTGCCGCGGCTTTCCGCTCCTCGCTATCGAGCACGCTTTGGTTGATTCTAGCAGCGGTAGTGACCATGTATCTGGTGCTCGGGGTGCTGTATGAAAGCTATATCCACCCGATTACCATTCTTTCGACACTGCCATCAGCGGCTATTGGTGCTTTGCTGGCGTTGTTATTGACAGGCAATGACCTAAGCATGATTGCCGTTATCGGCATTATCTTGCTGATTGGCATCGTCAAGAAAAACGCCATTATGATGATTGATTTTGCCTTGGATGCAGAGCGTCATCAGGGCATGTCCGCTGAAAAGGCTATCTATCAAGCTGCGCTGCTCAGATTTAGACCTATTTTAATGACCACCTTGGCGGCTTTGTTTGCGGCAGTGCCTTTAATGCTGGCAACAGGCTCGGGTGCAGAATTGCGCCAGCCACTGGGTTTGGTGATGGTGGGCGGTTTGTTGCTCAGTCAGTTGCTGACCCTGTACACCACGCCAGTGATTTATCTGTTTTTTGATCGCCTTAGCCCAGCCAATCGCCAGCTACAGTTGCAGGAAGAGGCTTAGCCGTGAATCTTTCAGCGCCCTTTATTTACCGCCCCGTCGCCACGACGCTGCTGTGCATTGCTATTGTTTTGTTGGGGATTTTAGGGTTTCGTCTGCTGCCTGTTGCACCTTTGCCGGATATGGATTTTCCAGTCATTACCGTGCAAGCCAGCTTGCCCGGCGCCAGTCCGCAGGTGATGGCCGCCACCGTGGCCACGCCCTTAGAGCGTTCATTGGGCAGTATTTCCGGTATTAGTCAGATGACCAGTCGCAGCTTTCAGGGCAGTACGCGGATTATGGTGCAGTTTGATTTAGGTCGAGATATTAACGCGGCTGCGCGTGAAGTGCAGGCGGCCATTAATGCGGCTAGGGAATTATTACCCAGCGGTATGCGCAGCATGCCAACCTACCGCAAGGTCAATCCGACTCAATCCCCCATTATGGTGTTGGCGCTCACCAGTGATGTGCTGGAGCGCGGCAAGCTGTATGACTTGGCCGAGTCCATCGTCGGGCAAAAACTGTTGCAAATTCAGGGCGTGGGTGATGTGCAGATTGGCGGCAGCTCGTTGCCAGCCGTGCGGGTCGAGCTGGAGCCACGCCTGTTAGAACATTACGGCATTGCGCTTGATGAGGTACGTCAAAGCATTGCCAGCGCTAACCAACAACGGCCAAAAGGACAGTTAGAGCAGGGTCTGCGCCATTGGCAGTTGCAAGCTAATGACCAACTGTATAGTGCCGCTGAGTACGCACCGATGATTATTCGCTATCAGGATGGTGCAGCGTTACGTTTGGGCGATGTGGCGACCGTGACCGATGATGTGGAAAACCGTTACAACAGCGGTTTTTTTAATGATCAGGATGCCGTACTGCTGGTGATTAACCGTCAAGCCAGTGCCAATATTATTGCGACGATAGCCGCCATCAAAGATGAGTTGCCTAGCTTGCAAGCGGTGTTGCCCGAATCCGCACAGTTGCAGGTGGCCATGGACCGCTCCCCCGTAATCCGTGCCACGCTGTATGAGGCTGAACGTTCATTGTTGATTGCGACCGCGTTGGTGATTTTGGTGGTGTTGCTGTTTTTAGGCCACTGGCGTGCGGCGATTATTCCTGCTTTTGCTGTACCGGTTTCGCTGATTGGCAGTTTCTCAGTGATGTACTTGCTTGGGTTTTCGCTTAATAACCTGTCACTGATGGCGTTGATTATTGCCACCGGATTGGTGGTGGATGACGCCATTGTGGTGCTGGAAAATATAACTCGCCATATCCGACTAGGAAAAACACGCCTACAAGCAGCGTTATTGGGTGCTAAAGAAGTGGGCTTTACCTTGCTGTCGATGAATCTGTCGTTAGTGGTAGTGTTTGTCTCGATTCTGTTTATGGGTGGTCTTATTGAGCGGCTGTTTCGAGAGTTTTCTATCACCCTGACGGTGGCTATTTTAATTTCTTTATTAGTGTCTGTGACCCTGACGCCGATGATGTGTGCGCGCTGGCTCAAAGAGGAGTTGCCCGAGCGTGAACCTACTTGGTTGGAGCGCAAGGGTACAGCTATGTTGCAGGCGTATCAGCGCAGTTTAACCTGGACGCTGAGGTTTCAGCCCTTGATGCTGCTGGGTTTGCTACTGACGATCGGTGCAAGTGTTTGGTTGTTTATTGATGTGCCCAAAACCTTTATGCCTCAGCAAGATACGGGACAGTTAAGAGGCATGATTCGTAGTGATGATGGTTTGTCATACCACACCATGCGCCCAAAAATGGAAGCTTATCGGCAAGCCTTGCTAAAGGATGCTGATGTGCAAAGCGTGGCAGGTTTTATTAGCGGTGGCAGTAATGCGTTTTTGATTGTGCGCCTTAACGCTGTGAATGAGCGTGACGAAACAGCGCAAGAAGTGGTTGATCGCCTGCGTAACCAAATTCCAAAACTACCTGGCTCACGACTCTTTTTAATGCCTGAGCAAGATTTGTTTATTGGCGGGCGCGAAGGGGGCAATACGCAGCATGAATATGTGTTGCTTGCCAGCGACTTGGATGATTTGCGCCACTGGCAGCCAAAGGTGCGTGATGCATTACGCGCTTTACCGGAGTTGACCGATATTGATACCCGCGAAGGTCGTGGCGCGCAGCAGTTGTCATTAGAGGTTGATCGCGTTCAAGCCGCACGACTGGGCGTAGACATGGCGATGGTCACAGAGTTACTCAATAATGCCTTTAGTCAGCGGCAAGTCTCAACGATTTATCAAACGCTGAACCAGTACAGCGTAGTGTTAGAGGTTGACCCGCGTTTTATCGGCTCGCCCAAAGTGCTGGAGCAAATTCACGTGATTGGCGCGCAAGGTGAGCGAATTCCGTTGTCCGCCTTCACCCGCTGGAAGTCCAGCCTGCAAAACGAAAGCGTGCAGCATGACGGACAGTTTGCGGTGGAAAGCATCGGTTTTGCACTGGCGCCGGGTGTTAGTTTGGACCAGGCTAGTGTCGCTATTGAGCGAGCCATGGCGCAAATCAGTCTGCCAACCGAAGTGCAGGGGCGTTTGGGCGGTACGGCGGGCTTTTTCCGCCAAAGTCAAAGCATGCAAGGCGGCATGCTGTTGGTGGCGATAGCCATTGTGTATTTGGTGCTGGGAGTGTTGTATGAAAGCTATGTGCACCCACTGACGATTTTATCGACCTTGCCGTCGGCTGGAGTAGGTGCTTTGCTGGCGATAAAACTGACTGGCGGCCAGTTCAGCCTGATATCGCTGTTAGGCTTGTTTTTGCTGATTGGTATCGTTAAGAAAAATGCAATTTTGATGATTGATTTCGCTTTACATCTGCAGCGCGATCAGGGAATAAAGCCTGAGCACGCTATTGTCAGCGCCGCCGTGCAGCGTTTCCGCCCGATTATGATGACCACTATGGCCGCTATTCTGGGCGCGTTGCCTTTGCTGGTGGTGGGGGCTGAAGGCAGCGAAATGCGGCAGCCACTGGGTTTGGCGATTGTTGGCGGACTGTTGTTAAGTCAATTATTAACGCTTTACAGCACACCGGCGGTGTATTTATTTTTTGACCGGCTTAGCCAGCGCTTTAGCCGCAAGCAAACGAATGTAGAAGTGCAGGTAAGCACCGAGTAACCGAGCTGGGATAACAGGCTATGCAGAATTTAATGAAAGGATTAGGCATGTTAAAAGTAAGTCGGGCTTTTTTAATGGCTGGGGCGATGCTGTTTGTGTCGGGCTGTATGCTGGGAGCCAACTATCAGCGCCCTGAACAGCCATTACCTGAGCAGTTCACCGAGATTGAAGGCTGGAAGCACGCTGAACCTGCTGATTTGGCGGACAAAGGTCCGTGGTGGCAGCTGTATCAGGATGAGCTATTAACAGGCATGCTGCACACACTCGATGCCAGTAACCAAAATCTGGCAGCTGCTGAAGCTGCTTGGCGTGAAGCCCAGGCGGCGTTAGGAAGTACCCGTTCAGAGCTGTACCCGCAGCTTAGTGCGCAAGGTAGCAGCACGCGTTCAGCACAAGGACGTGACCAGATCACTAAAAACAAAAATGTGCAGCTTGGCCTTAGTTGGCAGCTCGATCTTTGGGGACAGGTGCGTCGTCAAGTAGAGGCAGGGCAGGCGCGTGCCGATGCCAGTGCGGCTGATTGGGCAGCGCTTCGTTTGAGCTTGCAAGCTCAACTGGTGCAAAACTACATTCAATTACGCACGCTGGACGAGCAAATCCGCATTGTGCAGCGCAATCTTGACGCATACGCACGCGTACTGAAAATCACCGAAAACCGTTATCAAAGCGGCATGGTTACTAAAGCGGATACCAGCCAAGCGTTGACGCAATTTCGCAGCACCGAAGCGCAGTTGCTGGACTTGAACAGCCAGCGCCGGCGTTTGCAACACAGTATTGCCCTGTTGTTAGGACAACCGGCTACGGGTTTTCAAGTAAGCGCGCAAGCAGGTTTGCCCGCTGTGCCCGTACTGCCAAAGGATATTCCATCAAGTCTATTGGAGCGTCGCCCTGATATTGCTGCAGCCGAACGACGGGTGATGGCAGCCAATGCTGAAATCGGCGTGGCTAGAACTGCTTACTTTCCTAGCTTTTCACTCAATGCCAGCGGCGGTTACCGCTCGGAACAATGGTCAGGACTGCTGAATACGCCGAATCGTTTTTGGTCGATTGGCCCGCAGTTTGATTTACGTTTGTTTGATGCGGGCGCGCGTCGCGCACGATCCCAGCAAGCCCAAGCAAGCTATGATCAACAGGTGGCCAAGTACCGGCAAACCACCTTAGAAGCCATTGTTGAAGTAGAGGATGCGCTGGTGCAGCTGCTAAGTTTGCAAGATGAATACCGCGTGCAAGCGCAAGCCAGTGCGGCAGCGCAAGAAGCGTTGCAGCTGATTGAAAACCAGTATCAAGCCGGTATGGTGGACTTTTTAGCGGTGAGCAGCGCACAAACCACAGCGCTGAATGCTGAGCGTACCTTGCTGGATTTACAAGCCCGACAGCTAACCGCCAGTGTGCAGCTAATAAGTGCTTTGGGTGGTGGTTGGCATCAGGAAATTATTGAATAGATTAACCACCCAAGTAGGCTTGGCGTACTTGCTCGTTGCTTAACAGGTTAGCGCCCGTGTCTTCCAGCACAATACGCCCATGTTCCATAACATAACCACGGTCGGCCAGCTTTAAGGCTTGGTTAGCGTTTTGTTCAACGAGAAATACGGTTACGCCAGCCTCACGTAACTGCTCAAGGATGGTGAAAATCTGCTGAATGATAATGGGCGCAAGACCAAGGGAAGGCTCGTCGAGCAATAACAAGCGTGGCTCACTCATCAGCGCGCGGCCAATCGCCAGCATTTGCTGTTCACCGCCCGACATGGTTCCGGCACGCTGCTGAAAACGTTCATGCAGACGCGGAAACAGGCTTAGTACGCGCTCTAAGCGCTCTTCACGAACATCTTTGTTGTCACAGAAAAACGCGCCCATGGCGAGGTTTTCTTCAACGGTTAAACGCGCAAATACCCGGCGGCCTTCGGGCACAATCGCCATGCCCATACGCATAATTTGTGCAGTGGTTTTGCCGCGCAGGGATTGACCTTCATAGATGATTTCTCCGCTGGCGGCTTGTGGATCACCGCATAGCGTCATCATCAGGGTGGTTTTCCCTGCGCCATTGGCACCAATTAATGTAACGATTTCCCCACGGTTCACCTTGATGGATACATCATGCAGTGCTTGAATTTTGCCGTAAAAAGTGCAGATATTACTCATGCTTAACATGATGCGCTTACTCCTCACCCAAGTAGGCTTTAATCACGGCTGGATTATTACGCACTTCATCCGGTGTGCCAGCGGCTAAAGGAGCGCCTTGGTTAATCACTATAATGTGGTCAGAAATATCCATCACCAACTTCATATCATGCTCAATCAATAACACTGTCATTGCATGCTCATTGCGTAAGTCATTGATAAGTTGCTTTAAATTATCGGTTTCGCTGGGGTTCAGGCCTGCTGCAGGCTCATCCAGCATCAGCAAACTAGGGTTGGTGACCATGCAGCGTGCAATTTCTAAATAACGCTGTGGACCGTAGGCTAAAGTACCCGCCTCACGATTGGCGTCTTCCAATAAGTTTACTTTTTTCAGCCAGTACGTCGCCTGCTCAAGTGCGCGTTGTTCAGCGGCGCGATACTTGGGGGTTTTAAACAGTCCGGCCAAGAGCTTGGTGTTAAGTAGCTGGTGTTGCGCCACCAGCAAGTTTTCCAGCACAGTCATATCTTTAAATAAGCGCACATGCTGAAAGGTTCGTACCATGCCTTTGCGGGCAATTTTAAAGCCGGGTAGCCCTTGGACTTCTTCACCCTTAAAGCGGATGACACCGCCTGTAGGTTTATAAAAACCAGTCAAGCAGTTAAATACTGTGGTTTTGCCTGCTCCGTTAGGTCCGATCATGGATACGATCTGCCCTTGCTCGACTTTTAGCGCTACACCGTCTACGGCTAAAAGCCCGCCAAAACGCATTGATAGATCGGAAACCTCTAAGATTGTTTTACTCATGAGCGCAGCTCCACATGTGGACGCTTCATGGGGAGCAAACCTTGTGGACGCCAAATCATCATCAGTACCATCATTAAACCAAAGAGCAGCATGCGGTATTCATTAAACTCACGTGCCAACTCGGGCAAAATCGTCATGATAACTGCAGCCAGTATCACGCCTATTTGCGAGCCCATGCCGCCCAGCACCACAATCGCTAAAATAATTGCCGACTCAATAAAGGTGAAGGATTCTGGACTAATAAAGCCTTGGCGCGCGGCGAAGAAGCTACCGGCAAAACCGGCAAAGGTAGCACCTATGGTAAAGGCGCTAAGCTTGATACTGGTTGGATTCAGCCCGAGCGAGCGGCACGCAATTTCATCTTCGCGCATGGCTTCCCACGTGCGGCCTATCGGCATACGAATCAAACGGTTAATGATAAAGAGGGTGATGAGTACCAAGAGTAACGCGAGTAAATATAAAAACATGACGCGGTGGTTGGTGTTAAAAGCGATGCCAAAATACTCATGAAAGCTTTGTACACCTTCAGGCGCACGGCGAGTAAACTCAAGATTAAACAAAGTAGGTTTAGGAATGCTGCCTATCCCACGAGGGCCGCCGGTAAGTTCGGTGAGGTTGTTGAGCATGATGCGAATAATCTCACCAAAGCCCAGCGTCACAATGGCTAAGTAATCGCCACGTAATCGTAAGACGGGGAAGCCTAAAATAAAACCAAAGAAGGCTGCCATGGCACCTGCTGCGGCCAAGCCGGTCCAAAAACCCACACCAAAATGTTGCGCGAGCAGGGCATAGGTGTAAGCACCTACGGCGTAAAAGCCGACGTAGCCCAAGTCCAGCAAACCAGCCAAACCCACAACAATGTTTAAACCCAAGCCCAGCATGACATAAATAAGTACCAGCGTACCCAGGTCTATCTGGCTGCGGCTACCGTAAAAGGGGAACACAATCGCCGCCGCAATAAAGAAGCACCAAACCACCGTTTGAATGCGTGGCTTGGCCAGTAGGTTAGTTAGGTTTACGCTGTGTTCGGGTTTGGGTAGGTTGCTCCATGCCTTATCTATAGCGTCACGGAACAGGTTAAACAGAAAAATAATCAGCGCTGCAGTACCAATTTTCCAATACACACTGTTATCCGCAACGACCACGGTAAGCTGTGTGCCGACCTGTGTCAGACGCACGCCAAGTAAAATTGCGCTAAGAATACAAACGACAATGGCTGAAAAAATAGCCGCTTTGAAGTGCAACCGCATCACACTTTCTCCACTTCAGGACGACCCAAGATACCTGTAGGGCGAAACAATAAAATTAATACCAGCAATGCAAAAGCAACGGCATCCTTGTATTGAGTGCTGAAGTAACCCGAGGTCATGGCTTCGGTAACACCTAGCACTAAACCGCCCAAAACGGCGCCGGGAATACTGCCGATACCGCCCAGTACCGCGGCGGTGAAGGCTTTAAGTCCTGCCATAAAACCGATGTAGGGATTAACCACGCCGTAGTACAGACTGAGTAATACGCCAGCAATAGCAGCCAATGCAGCGCCAATCACAAAGGTAATCGCAATAATGGCGTTGCTGTTGATGCCCAGTAATCCGGTCATTTTGATGTCTTCGGAACAGGCGCGACATGCGCGACCTGTTCGGGAGCGACTAATAAAAATAGACAGTGCGAGCATCGCTACGAAAGTGGTGACGAAAATAATAATTTGCATATAAGACAGGCTGGCATGGAACTCGTCAGTTCCTAAAGTAATGTTGCCAGAAATTAAGCTGGGCATGGCTACGTCACGCGCGCCTTGACCGATACGGACAAGGTTTTGCAAAAAAATCGACATACCAATAGCAGAAATTAGAGGAATCAGTCGGTTACTGCCGCGTAATGGGCGGTAAGCAACACGTTCAATGCTGTAGCCGTAGGCACTGGTGACAATCATGCTAAGCAAAAAAGCACCGAGAATTAATAAGGGCAGGCTTTCTAAACCCATCATAGCTAAGCCCGTGAGCGCTATAAAGGTCACGTAACTTCCGATCATATAAACTTCACCATGGGCAAAGTTGATCATGCCAATGATGCCGTACACCATGGTGTAGCCAATGGCAATTAACGCGTAGGTACTACCTAAGGTTAGGCCGTTAAGTAATTGTTGTATAAAGTAAAAAAAAGCTTCGGTCATAACCTTTTGTCCAACCAAAAAGCAAAACCAGACTTCTGCGATTAGAAGCCTGGTTGGGCAGAAAAATTACTGAGTTAAAGCAGTTTTGCTGCCGTCAGCGTGCCACTCGTAGACTACAAAGCTAAAGTCTTTTAAGTCGCCTTTTGCGTCAAACTCTAATACACCTGTTGGGGTATCAAATTGGTTGGCGCGCAAGGCATCAGCAACGGCTTCTGGATCAGTTGAATTACTAATTTTCATCGCATCCGCCATCACCTGTACAGCAGCATAGGCTGGGAATACAAAAGGACCACGTGGATCTTCACCTTTGGCTTTAAAGGCTTCAACCAAGTGGGCGTTCTTTGGGTCTTCATCAAAGGCTTTAGGCAGGGTTACCAGCATACCTTCTGACGCATCGCCGGCAATCGCAGAGATATCGCTGTTACCTACACCTTCTGGGCCCATGAACTTGGCTTTGAAGTTGCTTTCAGCCGATTGACGTAACAGCATGCCCATCTCTGGGTGGTAGCTGCCAAAGTAAACGAAATCAACGTTTTCTTTTTTCATTTTGGCAATCAGTGCTGAGAAGTCTTTGTCACCCGCGGTCACCCCTTCAAACAGGGCAACAGGAATGCCAGCTTCGTCTAGCGCGTGTTTAACAGCGGTAGCGATACCTTCACCGTACTGTTGCTTGTCATGCAAAACAGCAGCGCGCTTTGGCTTAAGCTGCTCAACCACATATTTGCCCGCGGTAGGACCTTGCATGTTGTCTAGACCGATGGTGCGGAAAATAAGTGTGTAGCCTTTCTGAGTAATCTCGGGCGTAGTCGAAGCGGCCGTTACCATTAAAATGCCTTCTTCTTCATAGATTTCTGCCGCGGGCTGAGTGGAACCCGAGCAGAGGTGACCGACTACAAAGCGAATACCATCATTAACAATCTTGTTAGCTACTGCCACAGCCTGCTTAGGGTCACAAGCGTCATCGTAGGTAACTGACTCAAGCATGCTGCCGTTAATGCCACCAGCCTTATTAATTTGCTCAATGGCCATCTTGGCACCAATGGCTTGCATGTCGCCGTATTGTGCAACTGGGCCGGTAACAGGACCCGCCAAGGCTATTTTGATGGGTTCTGCAGCCATGCTGTAGGTTGCAGCTCCCGCCAGAGCCATGGCAGCAAAAAGTTTACTAATAGTGCGAGTAGATTTGCTCATATAAGGTACCTTTTTTATAGTCGTTTTTATTGTTTGCAGCCTTGGCAAAACACATAAGGCTGCTTGAATCGCGAATCAGTTTAATAGACTTCCGTACAGAGTGGAACCTTTACGCAAACAACAAAAAAATTGAGTTACTATGCAATTGGCTGCGTGCAGGTGGTGGGCGGTCAATTAGATTTGCTAAGATACTAACCTGTTTTTAAATATTTTTTACTGAGAAACCTAATGACTAAAGTTGTTCGTACCCGTGTTGCTCCCTCGCCAACAGGCGACCCCCATGTAGGCACAGCCTATATCGCACTGTTCAATATGTGTTTTGCTCGCCAGCATGGCGGTCAGTTCGTTTTGCGTATCGAAGATACCGACCAAGTGCGCTCAAGCAAAGAGTCCGAACAACAAATTTATGAAGCATTGCGCTGGCTGGGCATTGAGTGGGATGAGGGTCCCGACGTAGGCGGCCCACATGGTCCTTACCGCCAATCGGAGCGCAGTGAAATTTACCAAAAATACGCCAATGAGCTGGTTGAGAAAGGTCATGCTTTCCATTGTTTTTGCTCGTCTGAACGTCTAGATGCTGTGCGTGCAGAGCAAATGGCTAATAAGCAAACACCTGCTTATGATGGCCATTGCTCCCATCTTGAGGCTGGCCAAGCCCAGCAACGTGTCGCTGCCGGTGAATCGTATGTCATTCGCATGCGGGTTCCTACTGAGGGTGTTTGCGTTGTTAAAGACATGTTGCGTGGTGATGTGGAAATTGGTTGGGACCGCATGGATATGCAGGTATTGATGAAGGCTGATGGCTTACCAACCTATTTCCTAGCTAACGTAGTGGACGACCATTTGATGGGCATAACCCACGTGCTGCGTGGTGAAGAGTGGTTGTCATCGGCACCAAAACTTATCAAGCTGTATGAAGATTTTGGTTGGGAACAGCCCGAGTTGTGTTATATGCCGTTGCTGCGTAACCCAGACAAGAGCAAGCTATCCAAACGTAAAAATCCAACCTCCATTACTTATTACGAGCGTATGGGTTATTTGCCAGAAGCGATGCTGAACTATCTGGGCCGTATGGGCTGGTCGATGCCAGATGAGCGCGAGAAGTTCTCACTTACGGAGATGATTGAGCATTTTGATATTCAGCGTGTATCGTTGGGCGGTCCGATTTTTGATATTGAAAAATTATCCTGGCTTAACGGTCAATGGTTGCGTGAACTGCCGGTAACAGAGTTTGCTCAACGCGTGCAGAAGTGGGCGTTTAATCCTGATTATTTGATGCAGATTGCTCCGCATGTGCAAGGACGTGTAGAGAACTTTAGCCAAATCGCACCTTTGGCGAGTTTTTTCTTTTCCGGCACAGTACAAATCACGCCCGAGCAATTAGCTCATAAAAAACTGGATGAGCAGCAGGTGCGTAAAACCTTGCAGTTTGTCTTGTGGGAGCTTGAAGCCTTGCGCCAGTGGAATAAAGAAGCGATTACCGACTGCATTAATCAAGCTGGTGCAGCTTTAGAGCTCAAACTGCGCGATATTATGCCGCTGATGTTTGTTGCCATTACTGGGCAAGCCAGCTCGGTCTCGGTACTGGATGCAATGGTGATTTTGGGGCCCGACCTTACGCGTTACCGCTTACGCCAAGCGTTGGAAGTGCTGGGTGGGGTGTCTAAAAAAGAAACGAAAGAGTGGGAAAAAGCTTTTAACAGTATTGAGCGCGACTAGTTGAACTCGATTGTTGCGCAATGCGGGCACTTCACCCGCATTGCTGGACACTGTGTTTACCAGCTTTGCGCAATATTGATGCTCTGGGCGTTACCTTGCTGGGCAGCTTCTGCCAAACGTTGCCGGGCAGCGGGAGCGACAAGATTTAACCAGCTAACTACCGTATGACTGCGTCCCAAACCCAGTACTTGGCAGACCAGTTCTTGGCTGCTTTGCAATCCCTTAGGGTAAATAATGAGCGTGCGCTCAGTGTTTAATCCCGTCCCCTTAAGCCATTGCCGAGTTAACTCAACGGGCGGTGAGACTAACGTTAGCCAACGCTGCTCTTGTTGCTCGCTTAACGCTTTAAGCATCGGGCCTAATAAGGCCAAGCACTGACGTGGCTGCCCAGAAAGCGCCAACTCACTGCAAAACTCAGAGTTAATAGCAGTAGGGGTGTGGGGCTGTTCAAGCAGCGGCAGCGGTTTGGCCGCTTGCTGATCAAAAAGTGTAAGTTGAGTACGTTGCGCATAATAAATAGACATCATTGACTCCATTAGCGGCGAAGAACGCCAACACTCAACCCTTCGATAACCAACTCTTGTTGGCGTAAATCAACCTTGATAGGCTCGTATTCCTCGTTTTCAGCAATGAGCCAGACAATATTCCCTTCGCGTTTATAACGTTTGACTGTTACTTCATCATTAAGACGTGCCACTACAACCTGTCCGTTATGAGCAACCTGTGTGCTGTGTACAGCAAGCAAATCGCCGTCCAGAATTCCAATATCCTTCATGCTCATGCCACGTACTTGTAGCAAATAATCGGCTTTGGGATGGAAGAAGCCCGGATCGATCTGGCAGGTATTTTCTATGTGTTGTTCAGCCAGAATAGGAGCGCCAGCGGCAACTCGGCCAATAATGGGTAGTTCATTTTCAGCTAAAGGGAGCTGCTCTGGCTCAAAGTCCATAATGCGCAAACCGCGTGAGGCGCCAGAAATCATTTCGATAACACCTTTGCGTGCTAGAGCTTTAAGGTGATCTTCAGCAGCATTAGGCGAGCGAAAGCCAAGCTGTTGTGCCATTTCAATACGAGTAGGTGGATAGCCGTGTTCGCTAATCCATGCTTTGAGAAACTCTAAAATTTCAGCCTGACGCTTAGTAAGCTTTACCATAACAAGATACCTGTTTATTAACACAGTAACTGGCATTATATACAGTAGTTAGCCGCTGACAAGTTTATATTTGCAAAGATGTAGCAGGGCAGGCTAGTTGGTGAGGGTTAACAGAAACTCTGTGGCGTCCTGTGCGCCTGCTTTTCGTAAACCTAAACCCAGGGTGTCGGAGCCTGTTTCGTGGCGCGGTAAGAGCAAAACTTCGATAGGGTGTGAGCCGCGCAATAAGGGTAGGCGGGCGTAAGGCACACGGTAGTTGATCAGATATTGCATGAAAGAGTTTTCGTCCCAAGCGTTTTCTGGCATGGCAAGCACATGGTAGTGTTGCTGTAATACAGCCAATTCTGATTTGTTTAATACAATTCGATTAACGAGCACGGGCTTGTTCAGTGGTAACTCGCGGCGACGGGCATAGACAATAGCGCAGGTCAGTTCAAGCGAGCGTTGTTCGGGTGCCCAAAAATAATTCAAACCAAGCCATGAGGCAGAAAGCAGTTGTATCGCTTTTTTTTGCTTAAACTCAGGAATGGCCCTGTTTAAGACTTTGTCGAAATCGCGCATGCTAATAATGCGAATATCTCGACACAGCTCACTACCGGAAATATCTTCTAGGCTTTGGTATTGCTGAGCTTGCGGCAAACTAAGGTTGATGCCGTAGATGTCACGCAGATCAAACAGGCTAAGCGTGTACTCTTCAGTAGAGACGATGTTTTTAAGAAAGGCATGTGCAGCGGCTTTGTCTTCTTGCACAGGCCCAGAAAGGGCGTTGCGCGGCAGGTTCACTAGATGTTGTAAGTTTAGATTCTGTTTCCAATGTATACTGAGCTCTGGCAGCTTTAGTGTTGGAAAAGCAAGCTGCACGCTGCTGGCAACTTGTTTAACGGTAAACAGGCGGTTTTGTTGCGCAGAGCGCCTTGTCAAGGTAGCACCAATGCGCGATAAAATTGAATTGCTTGTTGGTTGATTCATGCCTGTAAAACCTTATGCAAATAGCAGCAACGTTTATAAGTCCTATTTATAATTAGTTCAAGAGTGATTGTTGATTTTTGAGTGGAAGTCGGCCATGTTTCGCTTGCATTTAGATGTTTCTCTATCCGCTGATGAATTTCTGCGAGTTTATCAAGGAACCGCTAATCGCGTATTTATTCGCAGTAGGGAAGGGCGTAGCGTAAGCCTTCCTGCAAAACATTTACAGCCTTACCTTACCCATGAGGGTGTTCATGGTAGCTTTGTTATGACCTTCGATAAGGACGGGAAACTTATTTCGCTGTTACCAGAGTAGCATATAGTTATAATGCTGCTTTGTTTGCCCATCATTCATCCTCTAATCGATTAAAGCCAAATACATGTATAAATTAACTCGCAAATTAATGTTTAAACTGTCACCAGAAACCAGTCATGACTTGTCAATTGACTTGCTAGGCATGTCTGGTCGATTAGGTTTGAGCAACGTTTTTTGCAAAAAAACAGCACAGCTTACGACCACAGTGATGGGCATAGACTTTCCCAATCCCGTAGGCTTGGCGGCAGGTTTAGATAAAAACGGTGATGCTATCTTAGGTTTGTCAGCTCTGGGTTTTGGTTTTATCGAAATTGGCACCATCACGCCAAGACCGCAACCCGGCAACCCCAAACCGCGTATATTTCGTTTGCCGCAAGCGCAGGCGATTATTAACCGCATGGGTTTTAATAACAAAGGGGTGGATTACCTGCTGGAGCGGGTTAAAAACGCTCAATTCTCTGGTGTGCTGGGTATTAATATCGGCAAAAACGTAGACACTCCAGTTGAGCGTGCTGTGGATGATTATCTGATTTGCTTAGATAAGGTGTACCAGCATGCCAGTTATGTCACCGTTAATATCAGCTCGCCCAACACTCCTGGTTTACGCAGCCTGCAGTTTGGTGATTCTTTAAGAGAGTTGTTAACAGCGTTACAACAGCGCCAAGAAGACCTTACCCAGATGCACGGCAAACGCGTTCCCATAGCCGTAAAAATAGCGCCGGATATGAGCGATGAAGAAATTGTTGAGGTGGCACAAATCGTACTGGATTGCGGTATGGACGGCATTATTGCGACCAATACGACGCTGGAACGCAAGGGCGTTGAAGGCATGCGTTATGCCGATGAGGCTGGCGGTTTGTCGGGTGCCCCAGTACTTGAGCAAAGCACCCATGTGGTTAAGGTGTTGGCTGAATATTTAAGCGGGCGCTTACCTATTATTGCTGTGGGTGGTATCACCTCAGGTGTGCATGCAGCTGAAAAAATTGCTGCCGGCGCTAGTTTGGTACAAATTTATTCGGGCTTTATTTATCAAGGTCCGGCTTTGATTCGTGAGTCGGTGGATGCGATAGCAAGTATGCGTAACAGCCAAGCAGGTAAGCAACAAGAATGACACAGTCCAAATTGTACTCAGTAGAACTTACCTGCCCCAAAAGTCTTGAAGGTTTGCTGCTTGAAGAAGCACAGTCACTGGGTTTGCAACAGGCCAAAGAGCGTCCTGCCGGTGTTAGTGGCCTGGCAAGCCTAGAAGATGCCTACCGTATGTGCCTGTGGTCACGCCTGGCTAACCGTGTGTTATTGGTGTTGGCCCAAGTGAAAATTGGTAATGCCGACGAGCTTTATGCCGCCGTGCAAAGTATTGACTGGTATGAACATCTTGATGCTAAAGGCAGTCTTGCGGTTGACTTTAGCGGTCGTGGCAGCGGCATTGATAACACCCACTTTGGTGCGCTGAAGGTCAAAGATGCCATTGTTGATGCACTGCGCGACAAGCTTGGAAATCGCCCGACTGTTGAAAAAAATCAACCCGATTTGCGTGTGCACGCTCATATTCAGCGTGGTCAATTTACCTTGGCTATAGACCTGTCCGGCGCGAGTCTGCACCAGCGTGGTTATCGATTGCAGCAGGGTGCGGCACCTTTAAAAGAAAACCTCGCTGCTGCTATTTTGCTGCGTGCCGGTTGGCCGCAACTGGCTAAACAAGGTTACGCATTGAGCGATCCCATGTGCGGCATGGGTACGTTTCTTATTGAAGGTACCATGATGGCAGCTGATATAGCGCCAGGCTTGCAGCGAGAGTACTGGGGTTTTAATGGTTGGTTGGGGCATGTGCCGGCAATTTGGCAGCGTTTAACCGAGGAAGCCAAGCAGCGTGCTGAGCAGGGTTTAAATCAGCCACCGCTATGGATTCGCGGCTATGAAGCCGACCCAAGACTGATTCAACCCGCACGTAACAATATTGAACGTGCTGGATTGTCAGAATGGATAAAAATTTATCAGGGTGAATTAGCAACGTTCGCACCGCAGCCGGATCAAGGCCAAGCCGGTTTGGCGGTATGTAATCCGCCTTATGGCGAACGCTTAGGTGATGAAGCGAGTTTACTGTATCTCTATCAACATCTAGGCGAGCGTTTACGTACTCAGTGCTTGGGCTGGCAGGCCGCGATTTTTACCGGTGCGCCTGAGTTGGGACGGCGTATGGGTTTACGCAGCCATAAGCAATATGCTTTTTTTAACGGCGCTATCCCGTGTCGCTTGTTGCTGTTTGATGTACAGCCAGAACAGTTTGTTTTGGCGGGGCAGAAACACAAGCAGGGTGATACGGCTGCCAATGATACCAAACAAGAACCCGCCATGCTCAGTGCGGGTGGGCAAATGTTTGCTAACCGACTGCAAAAAAACCGCAAACAGCTCAATAAATGGCTGAACAAAAATCAAATCAGTTGTTACCGCCTCTATGATGCCGATATGCCGGAATATGCATTGGCGATTGATATCTACGGTGATTGGGTGCATGTGCAGGAATATGCAGCGCCCAGCTCAGTGGATGCTGATAAAGCGCAGGCACGCTTATTGGATGCCTTAGCAGCAATCCCTCAGGCATTAGATATACCCAGTGAGCGCATCGTATTAAAGCGTCGTGAGCGTCAAGCAGGTTTGCGTCAATACGAACGCCAAGCTGATAAGGGTGAGTTCTTAGAAGTGCAGGAAGGCGGGGCTAAGCTGCTGGTTAATCTGACTGATTATCTGGATACCGGTGTGTTTTTAGATCACCGTCCCATGCGTATGCGGATTCAGCAGGAAGCCCAGGGCAAACGTTTTCTTAACCTATACTGCTATACCGGCGCTGCTACGGTGCATGCGGCAATCGGTGGTGCGCGAACAACCACCAGCGTGGATTTGTCAAAAACCTACCTAGATTGGGCCAAACGTAATTTAGCGTTAAATGGTTTTTCTGAAAAGCATCAACTGGTTCAAGCCGATGTGATGCATTGGCTCGCTGAACAGCAAGGTAGCTACGATTTAATTTTTATCGATCCGCCTACTTTCTCTAACTCCAAGCGCATGCAGGGCTTTTTTGATGTGCAACGCGATCAGCTGCCTTTATTGCAACAAGCTATGCGTCTTCTGGCTCCGGCAGGTGTGCTATACTTTTCCAACAATTTTCGCCGTTTTGAATTGGATGCCAAACTCAGCGAAGAGTATCAAGTAGAAGAAATCAGTGCGCAAACTATCGATACTGATTTTGCCCGTAACAGCAAAATACATCGCGCCTGGCGCTTTACACATAAAGCCTGATACTTCCTGTTCAGGCTTGTTTTTTTAGTTTTACAAATCAGTTATGCCCACCGGGAGGTGCCACTATGTCAGATACACCCATCCAGCCACCAGCTGGAGAAAAATTACAGAAAGTTTTAGCCCGTTTAGGTATTGCCTCGCGCCGAGAAGCCGAGCAATGGATAAAAGACGGTCGTATTCAGGTTAACGATAAGCGCGCTACCTTAGGACAAAGAGTGTCTGCTCGGGACAGCCTGAGCGTGGACGGGCGACCTGTTAAGCAAGATCCAAAACAAGGTGTTTTGCGCCGCGTTATTATTTATAATAAGCCAGAAGGTGAGGTCTGCACCCGTCACGATCCAGAAGGACGGCCAACGGTTTTTTCTCGCCTACCTAAGCTGCAAGGCGGGCGCTGGATTAATATCGGGCGCTTAGACATCAATACCACGGGCTTGCTGATGTTTACTACGGACGGTGAGCTGGCTAATCGCTTGATGCATCCCTCGTACAATATGGACCGTGAGTATGCGGTGCGCGTGCGTGGTGAAGTGACTGAGGAAATGATCGAAAATCTGAAGAAAGGTGTCATGCTAGAGGACGGTATGGCCAAATTTAGCGATGTTCAGGTGGCTCCCGAAGGCGATGGTTTAAACCGCTGGTATCACTGTGTGGTGATGGAAGGGCGCAACCGTGAAGTGCGTCGCTTATGGGAATCCCAGGGGGTGGTCGTTAGCCGTTTGAAGCGTGTGCGTTTTGGGCCGGTATTTTTGACTGCTGATATCAGTGTGGGTCGCTGGCGGGAAATGACGCAGTACGAGATCGATATTCTGAGTAAAGAAGTACAACTTGAGCCAGTTGCACTGCCTGAAATTACGCAAAAACACCGTGAGAAGGTGCAGCGCCAAGAGCGCAGGCTCGCAAAGCCGGTGAATACAAGGGCAGCGCGTTACAAGAAACCACGTGCTTAGTTTTTAAAAACCTTATCCGTTGTTGAGGTTGCAGACTAATACTAGCCTGCAACCTGTAAGCAATTACGCCCATTTCGCTTAGCTGTATACAGCGCATAGTCAGAGCGCTTAATAAAGCTGTCTTGTTCTTCAGCGTCATGCAAGGTGGCGCAGCCTAAACTGGCAGATAAAGTTACTGCTTGCCCTTCAAAGTCGACAACCAAGCTTTCAATGGCATGGCGAATTCGCTCGCCCACTAACTGTGCGTACTCACTGCAGGTGTTGGGCAAAGTAATCAAAAACTCCTCACCGCCAAAACGGAAGATTGCATCACTGGTGCGTAGTTGCACCTGCAGTAACTGAGCAATTTCAGTCAGCACCTTATCGCCACAGGCGTGGCCGTAGTTATCGTTGATGTTTTTAAAGTAATCAATATCCAGCATAATAATGGACAGCGGTTGCCTAGCACGTCGAGCCGTGTCCATATCACGCTGCAGGGTTTTGCTCATGGCGGCGCGATTACCAACACCAGTTAGTGGATCTAGCAAGGCGCTTTGAATGGCGGCATGGTATTTCAGCCCATTGCGCAGCGGGAAAATCAGGCTGGTAGTAAGGCTTTCAAAGCTGATGAGTTCTTGCTCATGAAATTTTTTCGAGCGTTGTAAGAACAGATCACCCAAGTATTCGCCTTGAAAGGTTAAGCGGTAATTCACTGCATAAAGCGCATTCGCGCTACCGATTATTACATTGACGCTTTGCGTGGCATGTATGTAATGCAGAGCGTCATAGCGCACTAAATACTGACTGCTTTGAAAGAAGATTTCTAAAATCTCAGCAACTTCTAAAGTGGTCTGTAACTGACCACTAATCAGCTGACTTACTTCGGTGTAACTGGCAGGAGACTTAATAGCAGCAGTTTTAGCTTGGGAGTCCGCCCGCATTAATTGAGCTAACTCGAAATCAACTACATTGGAAACCTGTGGCATGCTCATAGTAACAACTCACTTAGTTCTTTTTGGTTTCCTAGGCTAAAGCTATTTTCGTGCCACCTTCTAATTATACTTATAAATCAACGGGTTATGCTTTTTGTCTGCGAAGATTAGGCGTTTCAAAGGCGAGGGTGGCAATATAATGTCACCGACATAAATTGCTATTGTTTTTTGACGCTGAGCAAAGGAGGCAGGTTTGCTATGAAGACAAAGAAAGAGCACGCAGCGGTTAAACTGGGTGCTCTACATGGGGGGTGTTATTGCGCGTTTAAAGCCTGGCCGTTGATGCCTTGGCTGTCAGGACCCATGAGGTACAGGTAAACCGGCATGATCTCTTCGGGAGTTGGGTTGTTGTTTGGGTTTTCGCCCGGATAGGCGGTGGCGCGCATAGAGGTACGGGTCGCGCCGGGGTTCACGCTGTTAGCACGGACATGGGTTTCATCCAGCTCGTCAGCTACTACTTGCATTAAGCCTTCAGTAGCAAATTTAGAGACGGCATACGCGCCCCAATACGCACGACCTACGCGGCCCACACCGCTGGAGGTGTAAATAATTGACGCATCTTTGGACAGGCGCAATAAGGGTAGAAGTGCGCGCGTCAAAGAAAAAGTTGCCTGCACGTTTATCTGCATGACTTGAGCGAACTTCTCATCAGCGAGTTGTTCAATGGGCGTGCGCGGACCAAGAATAGAAGCGTTGTGCAGCAGACCGTCAAGACAGCCAAATTCTTGTTCAATCATCGCACCCAGCTCATCAATTTGAACAGTTGTGGCGTGTTCCAGATCCAGTGGTACCACTACAGGTTCTGGATGTCCTGCAGCGCTGATCTCATCATAGACTTGGTTAAGATTGCTTTCTGTTTTACCCAACAAAAGCACAGTCGCTCCGTGAGCAGCATAGGTTTTTGCGGCGGCAGCGCCAATACCGCGACCAGCACCTGTTACTAATACAGTGCGATCTTTTAATAGATCGGGTTTTGCTTTGTAATCAAACATTTACAACTCTCTCGTTGGTAAATAATAAGGGTTTTAATTCGGTCAGAAGTTGCTCTGATTGCGCAATAAAATGGTCTGCCCCCCAGCTTTGTGGGTTGTCGGTGTGTTTGTGATAGCCATAGCCGACCGCAATACTGGGCATGTTGGCTGCCTTAGCCGCTTGGATGTCGCGCTGATCATCGCCTAGGTAGATAACCTGACTGGGTTCAATGCCAAGTTTTTGGCAGGCCAGCAGTAGCATATCAGGTGCAGGTTTGGCTTGGTTTACGTGCTCGGGACAAACGAGCACAGCCATGCGTTCAAGCAAACCTAGCTGCTGCACAATAAGCTCAGCAAATTGCACAGGCTTATTGGTTGCTACGCCCCAAGGAATAAGCTGTTGGTCCAGATGGCGAAGCAGTTCGGGCAAACCTGCAAAGGGACGTGTATAGCGCGTACAATTATCTTGGTAGCGCTGCAAAAAATCATCTTTGCAGGCGCTAAATTCAGCATCATTGGCTGTTAACTCCAGCGCCGTGCTAACCATGGCGACTGCACCCGCGGAAGCCTGTCGCCGAATACAACTCTCGTCGATTGCCGGCATGCCGCGTTCATGCCGCATCTGCTGCAGGATGGCAATAAAGTCTTGGGCGCTATCCACAAGAGTGCCGTCGAGATCAAATAAAACCGCCCGTATGTTCATGTTGAATCAGAGTGGCTTGCTGCAATGCAGCATATAGTTTACATCCACATTGCTTTCTAGCTTGTACCGTTTTAACAGCGGGTTGTAGGTTAAACCGATAATGTCGTGGGTGTGCAAACCTGCTTCACGGCTCCAGGCGCCCAGCTCAGATGGTTTGATAAACTTCTTGTAATCGTGCGTGCCGCGCGGCAGCATGCGTAACACATACTCAGCACCCACCACGGCTAGCAAATAGGCCTTGGGGTTGCGGTTAATCGTAGAGAAAAACACCTGTCCACCCGGTTTCACCAAGTGATAACACGCCTGAATAATCGAGGCGGGGTCGGGGACGTGCTCAAGCATTTCCAAGCAAGTGACCACATCAAACTGCTCTGGCATTTCTTTTGCCAGCTGCTCGGCAGTAATTTGCCGGTAATCCACTTCAACGCCAGTTTCTAACTGATGCAGACGGGCAACGGCTAAAGGTGCTTCGCCCATATCAATGCCGGTGACTTTGGCGCCACGCAGCGCCATGGCTTCACTTAAGATGCCGCCGCCACAACCCACGTCCAAGACGCGCTTGCCGGCCAGTGGTGCGCGCAAATCAATCCAGTTAACTCTCAGTGGGTTAATGTCATGCAGGGGCTTAAACTCGCTTTCGCGATCCCACCAGCGATGAGCCAAGGCTTCGAATTTAGCAACTTCCAACTGATCGACGTTTGGCATGGAGATTCCTGTAATTTGGTTAAAATAATGCTGCATATGATGCCAGCTTTGACCGATTTTTGCTGCACTGTGCAGCGGCTTTAAGATTGTTTGCAGAGTTATTGAACGATATTTTGCTTCAATAAAGAGCTCTAGTTGTTTGTTTTAGATATCTTTTCTTGCCAGAACATGGCTTTGTGCTTTATCTCTTGCGTATTCATGCGTAACAACTGGCGGTTAGCGAGTAACTGTTTTCCACCGACCCACACATGCTCAACCTGCTCGCTGCTGGCGGCATAAATAAGTTGTGAAACCGGATCGTAGACAGGCTGCGTTGCAAGAGCCGACAGATTAACACTGAGCAAATCAGCCAGCTTGCCCACTTCTAAACTACCAACCAACTCCTCCATGCCTAAGGCACGTGCGCCGTTCAAGGTTGCCATACGCAACGCTTGGTGAGCATTGAGCGCGCTGGCGTCGTTGGCCACAGCTTTAGCCAGTAGAGCAGCGGTCCGGGTTTCCTCGAGCAGGTTCAGGTTGTTGTTACTGGCAGCACCATCTGTGCCTATGGCGACATTAACACCTGCCTGCCATAAGCGCTCAACTGGGCAAAAACCGCTGGCAAGCTTAAGGTTCGATTCAGGGCAGTGAATAACGCTGCAGTTGTTTTGCACGAGCAGCTCAATATCCTCGTTATTTACCTGCGTCATATGCACGGCTTGGAAACGCGGGCCGAGTAAACCCAGTTTAGCTAAACGCGCTAATGGCCGCTGTCCGTATTTGTCCAGACTCTCCTGTACTTCATGTGCAGATTCATGCACATGCATTTGTATTGGGATATCTAATTGATTAGCTAGGGTGAGTACCTTACTTAGATTCTCGTCATTAGCTGTGTAGGGTGCGTGCGGGCCAAAACCAATCTGGATACGTGGGTGGTGTTTAAAATCATCAAACAGGCTTAAACCCTGGCGTATAGCCTCATCTGTGTCCCGTGCGCCGGGCATTGGGAAGTCTATAATGGGCATGTTGATTTGCGCACGTATACCGCTGTGGTGCACCTGTTGACACAGGATTTCTGGATAAAAATACATATCAGAAAAACAGGTAATGCCGTTGAGCAGTTGCTCGGCAATCGCCAGTTCTGCGCCATCCTGAACAAAATGCTCATTAACCCACTTGGACTCAGCCGGCCAGATATGTTCTTGCAACCAAGTATGCAAGGGCAGGTCATCAGCCAGCCCCCTAAACAAGGACATGGCCGCATGGCCGTGGGCATTAACCAATCCCGGTATAAGCAGGCTTTCTCGCAGCTCTAGTACCTGCGTTGCAGGATGTTTGAGTGCTTGTTCGCGAGGTGCAATCAGGCTGATTTTATCGCCGCTAATACCTAGTGCGTAATGGCTAAGCACGACACCGGCAGGCTCAACAGGTACCAGCCATCTGGGTAGAATAAGTAAGTCTAGGTGTGCTTGTGATGTCATGCAAAAAATCCTTGGAATATTCAAGTGGCAGAGTATAGCCAAAGCAGCTGCAAGAGAGCAGCTGGCAGGTTAAGAATTTCAGCTATTCGCCGAGGATGCAGGACGTTTGTCAGCAATACCGACTAAAGCAAGACATTCTATTGTGCGAGGTACAGGCACTTTTGCCACGCATCCTTTATACTACACCGCATTTTTCTACGGGTGAAAACGATGCGTGAACAACTGATAGCCGCTGAGCGTATTAAGGCGCTTGAATGGAAAGAGGGCGCTTTATGGCTGCTGGATCAACGCGTGCTGCCTTTAAATGAAAGCTGGATTGAGTGCCAAACCTCGGTGCAAGTGACCCAGGCCATTAGCGATATGGTGGTACGCGGTGCGCCGGCTATTGGCATAGCTGCCGCTTTTGCTGTGGTATTGGCGGCGCGGCAGCGCTATCAGGATGAGCCGCACAGTTGGCGCAGTGCCATGGAAGAGGATTTGCAACAGTTGGCTGCATCCAGACCCACAGCCGTCAATTTATTTTGGGCTATTGAGCGTATGCGCAGTGTCTTAGCTAAAGTTCCTGCCCAAACCTCCCCTTTGCCTCTGCTGGAGCAGGCGGCGCTAGAGATTTATCACAGCGATCGTGAAGCCAATTTGATTATGGCGCAGCTGGGGATGGAGGTTATTCGACATCATTGCGAAGCGCCTCAGCACGTATTGACCCACTGCAATACCGGGGCCTTGGCAACCGGCGGTTTCGGCACAGCTTTAGGCGTTGTGCGCGCTGCGTACTTGGCAGGTTTGGTCAATCATGTGCATGTGGATGAGACTCGCCCTTGGTTGCAAGGCTCGCGTTTAACCGCTTGGGAGCTAGCCAGCGATAAAATTCCGTTAACGGTGAACGCTGACTCAGCCGCTGCACATTTATTGCGCGAAGGAGATATTACGTGGGTGATTGTGGGGGCGGATCGCATTACGGCCAATGGCGATGTGGCCAACAAGATAGGTACGTATCAGCTATCGGTATTAGCCCGCTATCACGATGTACGTTTGATGGTGGTCGCGCCCAGTTCAACGATTGATATGCAACTGCAAACAGGCGCCGATATCGTGATTGAAGAACGCACGGCCGATGAGCTGTTTACAGTAGCGGGAGTGCAAATAGCTGCATCTGTGCCTGCGTTTAATCCAGTGTTTGATGTGACTCCAGCACATTTGGTGGATGTAATAGTGACCGAGCGTGGAGTGGTTGAGCAGCCCACGTTGGAGAAAATGCAGCAGTTAATGAGCCATGCAGCGCTGCACTGAGTGCCAGCGATGAAGCCTAAGCAAGGATATTAAGTCAATGGTTTCACAACTACAACGCACCCCTAGGCGCGACTAAAGCTAAATGTGCTATACTTCGCCAGTTAAATTGCATCACTAATCAATAAGGAACCATGCTTCCATGGGTGACATAGCCAAAGAAATTTTGCCGATCAGCATCGAAGATGAGATGCGTCAATCCTACCTCGACTATGCCATGAGCGTAATCGTGGGCCGTGCATTACCCGATGCGCGTGACGGTTTAAAACCCGTACACCGTCGCGTTCTATTTGCGATGAAAGAACTGGGTAATGACTGGAACAAACCCTACAAGAAATCTGCCCGTGTGGTGGGTGATGTTATCGGTAAATATCACCCGCACGGTGATATTGCTGTATACGACACCATTGTACGGATGGCGCAGCCATTTTCATTGCGCTACATGCTGGTAGATGGTCAGGGTAACTTTGGTTCGGTTGATGGTGATAGCGCTGCAGCAATGCGTTATACCGAAGTGCGTATGGCTAAGTTAGCGCACGAATTGCTAGCTGACTTGGATAAAGAAACCGTTGACTGGGTACCCAACTACGATGGTACCGAGCAAATCCCGGCGGTTATGCCGACAAAAGTTCCCAACCTACTAATCAACGGCTCTTCTGGTATTGCGGTGGGTATGGCCACCAATATTCCACCTCACAACCTCACTGAAGTCATTAATGGCTGCTTGGCGCTGATTGAGAACCCCGAGATTAGCGTTGATGATTTGATGCAGTTCATTCCCGGACCAGACTTTCCAACGGCGGCGATTATTAATGGGCGCGCCGGTATTATCGAGGCCTACCGCACCGGTCGTGGCCGTGTTCATATTCGTGCGCGCACTGAGGTTGAAGACATTGATAAAGTAGGCGGACGTCAGCAAATTGTTATTAATGAGCTGCCCTATCAGGTCAACAAAGCTAGGCTGATTGAAAAAATCGCTGAGTTAGTTAAAGAAAAGAAAATCGAAGGTATCAGTGAATTACGTGATGAGTCTGATAAAGACGGTATGCGCGTTGTCATTGAGCTGCGTCGTGGTGAAGTGCCAGAGGTAGTACTGAATAACCTCTATGCGCAAACCCAGATGCAAACGGTGTTTGGTATTAACACTGTCGCATTGGTCGATGGCCAGCCGCGTTTGCTGAACCTTAAGGATCTGCTTGAAGTGTTTGTGCGTCACCGCCGCGAAGTGGTGACCCGCCGTACCGTATTTGAACTGCGTAAAGCACGTGAGCGAGGCCATATTTTAGAAGGCCAAGCTGTTGCATTATCCAATATTGACCCAGTTATTGAGCTAATCAAAAAATCGCCCACGCCAGCAGAAGCTAAAGAGCGTTTATTGGCAGTGGGCTGGGCATCAGGCTCTGTGGTGGAAATGGTTGAGCGCGCTGGCGCAGAATCATGCCGTCCAGATGGACTCGCTGAACAATATGGTTTGCGTGAAGGGCTGTATTACCTATCGCCAGAACAGGCGCAAGCCATTCTAGAATTACGCTTGCACCGCCTAACAGGGCTGGAGCATGAAAAGCTGCTCACCGAATACCAGGAGATTCTGCAACAAATAGGCGAGCTGCTGGCCATTTTGGGTAGTGAAGAGCGTTTACTTGAAGTGATTTGTGAAGAGCTGCAACAGATTAAGCGTGATTATGGCGATGAACGTCGTACGGAAATCTGCGCATCACAGGTTGATTTGACCATTGCTGACCTGATTCCTGAAGAAGAACGTGTAGTGACTATCTCGCACGGTGGTTATGCCAAGAGTCAGCCGCTTGAGGTGTATCAAGCGCAACGTCGCGGTGGTCGTGGCAAGTCAGCCACAGGCGTTAAAGAAGAAGACTATATCGAACATCTATTGGTAGCTAACAGCCATGCCACGCTACTGCTGTTCTCCAGTAAAGGTAAAGTGTACTGGTTGCGCACCTTTGAAATCCCGGAAGCGTCACGCACCTCACGTGGTCGTCCACTGGTCAACTTGCTCCCATTGGAAGAAGGCGAGCGCATTACCGCGATGCTGGAAATTGACCTAGAAGCACTTAATGCACAAGCCGGTGAAGACGACAATGATGACGATGAGGTTATCGAGGTCGCGGATACTGCAGTTGAGCAGGATGAAGATGACAGCACGGATGAGCTGGAGTATGACGAAGCCGACGGTGCCTACATCTTTATGGCGACCGCCAAAGGTACAGTCAAGAAAACACCACTCATTCAGTTCCGTCGCCCGCGTACCTCAGGTCTGATTGCCTTGCGCTTAGATGAGGGAGATACCCTGATTGCTGCAGCTATTACTGATGGCTCCAAGCATGTCATGCTGTTCTCTGACGGCGGCAAAGTGATTCGTTTCAAAGAAAGCAAAGTTCGCCAAATGGGTCGTACGGCTCGTGGTGTGCGCGGTATGCGTTTACCAGAAGGGCAACGCTTAATCTCCATGCTAATTCCTGAGCAAGAGGCTTACATCCTGACAGCTTCAGAAAAAGGCTATGGCAAGCGCACCTCGCTTAGCGAGTTCCCACTGCGTGGACGTGGCGGGCAGGGTGTTATCGCACAAGTGCAAAATGAGCGTAACGGCGCATTGGTCGGAGCGGTGCAGGTGCACGACGGAGAGGAAATCATGTTGATTTCTGACCAGGGCACCCTAGTACGTACCCGTGTTGATGAGATTTCCAGTCAGTCGCGCAACACCCAAGGCGTTACTCTTATTCGTTTGTCCAAAGATGAACACTTGGTGGGCATTGAACGGGTACAAGAGCCTTCTGATACTGATGACTTACCACTGGATGAGACTGAGGCGGACGCTGATACCGATGCCGCGCAGGACTCAACAGAATCTGCAACCAATCAAGAGTAAAACTCCATGACTAAAAGAGCCTATAACTTTTGCGCAGGTCCTGCGGCACTTCCTGAGGCAGTGCTACAGCAGGCACAAAAAGAACTGTTAGACTGGCAGAGTAAAGGCGTTTCCATCATGGAAATGAGCCATCGCAGTGATGAGTTTGTGGGAGTCGCGAATCAGGCAGAGCAAGATCTGCGCGATTTACTGAGCATCCCTGAACACTACAAAGTGCTGTTTATGCAGGGCGGTGCCAGTCAACAATTTGCACAAATTCCACTGAATTTTTTGCCGGAAAGCAGCAGTGCTGATTACATCGATACCGGCATTTGGTCGCGCAAAAGCATTGATGAAGCTCGACGTTATGGAAATATCAATGTGGCTGCTTCTGCTAAAAAATATGACTATTTTTCTATTCCTGGACAAAACGAATGGCAGCTGAATAAACAAGCTGCCTATGTGCACTACACCACCAATGAAACTATCGGTGGTCTGCAGTTTGACTGGATTCCTGAATCAGGAGACGTACCCCTAGTAGCGGATATGTCTTCCGATATTTTATCTCGACCAGTTGATGTAAGCCGTTTTGGCATGATCTACGCGGGTGCACAGAAAAATATCGGTCCTAGCGGTTTGGTCGTCGCCATTGTGCGCGAAGACTTGCTGGGTAAGGCGCGTGCTAGCTGCCCAACTATGCTTGATTATAAAGTAGCAGCGGACAACGGTTCGATGTACAACACGCCACCTACGTTCTCATGGTACTTATCCGGTTTGGTATTTAAGTGGCTTAAAGAGCAGGGCGGTGTTGAAGGTATGGCCAAGCTTAACTTTGAGAAGCAACGCCTGCTTTATGAGTACATTGATAAGAGCGATTTTTATACTAACCCAATCAGTAAAAGCGCCCGTTCGTGGATGAATATCCCGTTTCGTTTGGCGGATGCACGTTTGGAGCAAGCATTTTTAGCCGGTGCGCAAGAGCGAGCATTGCTTAATCTGCAGGGTCACCGCTCAGTTGGTGGCATGCGTGCTTCGATTTATAACGCAGTCCCTATGGCTGCCGTAGAAGCATTGATTGACTATATGCGAGCCTTTGAGAAGGAAAAAGCCTAAATGAGCGAACAAGAATTGCAGGCACTACGTGTACGCATTGATAGCCTTGATGAGAAAATCCTTGAGCTAATCAACGAGCGTGCCAGCTGTGCTCAAGAAGTGGGTCGCGTCAAAGAGGCGAATCTTGCGGAAGGAGAGCTGCCCGTGTTTTATCGACCCGAGCGTGAGGCTCAGGTGTTGAAACGCATTATGGAGCTGAACAAAGGCCCCCTGGACAGTGAGGTAACAGCACGTCTATTCCGCGAGATTATGTCCGCCTGTTTAGCACTCGAAAAGCCCTTAACAGTGGCTTATCTAGGCCCAGAAGGTACGTTTTCGCACGCTGCGGCATTAAAGCATTTCGGACAGTCAGTGATTGCCAAGCCCATGGCGGCTATTGATGAGATTTTTCGTGAGGTCGTGGCTGGCGCTGTTAGCTACGGCGTAGTGCCGGTGGAAAACTCGACCGAGGGTGCGATCAACCACACGCTGGATAGCTTTTTAGAGCACGATATCTCTATTACCGGTGAAGTCGAGCTGCGCATCCACCATCACTTGCTGGTGGGTGAGAACACGAAAACCGATCACATTACCCGCATTTACTCTCATGCCCAGTCGTTAGCGCAGTGCCGCAAATGGCTGGATGCTCACTATCCGAATGTTGAACGCGTCGCCGTTTCTAGTAACGCTGAAGCAGCTAAACGAGTTAAAAGCGAGTGGAGTAGTGCGGCAATCGCTGGCGATATGGCCGCAAAGCTTTACGGTTTAACTGTTCTAGCTGAAAAAATTGAAGACCGTCCCGATAACTCAACACGTTTTTTGATTATTGGTAATGACGCAGTGCCGCCATCAGGCGAGGATAAAACCTCCGTAATTGTCTCGGTAAGCAATAAGCCCGGTGCATTGCACGAGCTTTTGATACCTTTCCATGACAACGGTGTTGACTTAACCCGCATTGAAACGCGTCCATCACGCAGTGGTAAGTGGACCTATGTGTTTTTTATTGACTTAGTCGGCCACCAAAAGAGCCCACTGGTTAAAGATGCGCTTGAGAAAATTACCGCAAAATCGGTAGGCGTCAAAGTATTAGGCTCTTATCCAAAAGCTGTGCTCTAACCAAGCCAAAGGCAACTATTATATGACCTGTAATTTTTTAGCGTTGGCGCGCCCTAATCTGCAAGGACTCTCTCCCTATGTTCCGGGCAAGCCTATAGAAGAACTGGCGCGTGAATTAGACTTAAATCCAGCCGATATTGTTAAACTGGCCAGCAATGAAAACCCTTTAGGACCTAGCCCTAAGGTGTTGACAGCAATAGAAAAAGAGCTGCCTGAGTTAACCCGCTATCCTGACGGTAATGGTTTTATACTTAAGCAAAAGCTGGCTGAGCATTATGGCGTTGAGCCTGAGCAAGTCACCTTGGGTAATGGCTCCAACGATATTTTGGACTTAGTAGCACAAGCCTGGCTTGCGCCGGGTTTGAACGCAGTATTCAGTCAGTATGCGTTTGCTGTTTACCCCATAGCCACCACTATCGCTGGTGCTGAGTGCCGTGTGGTGCCAGCCAAAGACTACGGTCATGATCTTGAAGCGATGCTGCAAGAGATTGACGAAAACACCCGTGTGGTATTCGTTGCCAATCCTAATAACCCAACCGGCACTTGGTTTGATGTCACCAGTCTAGAGCAGTTTTTAGCCGCTGTACCGGAGCATGTGATAGTGGTGCTGGATGAAGCCTATATTGAATATGCCGCCAGTTCAGAGTTGCCAGACGGTATGAAATACTTGGCTAACTATCCCAATTTAATTGTGACTCGCACCTTCTCTAAGGCATATGGTTTAGCCGGTTTACGGGTCGGCTACTCGATTTCCTCAGCGCAAATTGCCGATGTAATCAACCGTATTCGTGAACCCTTTAACGTCAACAGCTTGGCGCTAGTTGCCGCCTGCGCTGCACTTGAGGATGAGGATTATTTATTCCGCAGCCGTCAGGCAAACGAGCAGGGTATGGAGCAGTTGGAGTTAGGACTGAATGCCTTGGGCTTACGATGGATTAACTCAAAGGGCAACTTTATTGCGGTTGATTTCCAACAGGATGCCAGCGCAATTAACCAAGCTTTACTGGAGCGCGGCGTTATTGTGCGCCCAGTCGCAGGCTATGGCATGCCTAATTTTTTACGGGTTTCCATAGGCACTCATGAAGAAAACGCGCGCTTTCTGACTGTGTTAAAACAGATTTTATCCGATGGTTGATAAGGCTATGCCTACAGTAAAAACAACAACATTAGGTAGGCTGGTCATTGTGGGTATGGGCTTAATTGGCTCATCCCTAGCTAAGGCAATACGCCCAACGCGCCTGTATGCTGAGGTTGTAGGTGTGGATACCGTTCTGGATTCGTGTCAGCAAGCAGTTGCCATGGGCGTGGTGGACAGTGCCAGTCAAGACTTGCCGGCCGCCGTTCTGCACGCCGATACCATAGTGCTGGCAGTGCCTGTCTTGGCGACAGAAAAAATACTGCAACAATTGGCGCAACTTAAACTGGCTGACTCCTGTGTCATTACCGATGTGGGGAGTGTAAAAGGCGTTTTTGTTGCCGCTGCGCAACGTGCGTTTGGCTACTTGCCGCATAATCTTGTGCCGGCCCATCCAATAGCCGGTTCGGAGCGCAGTGGAGTAACCGCCGCGGATGCTACGTTATTTAAGCATCACAAAGTTATTTTAACGCCTCATGCGCACACCGCTGAGCTAGCTTTGACTAGAGTGCGCCAGCTGTGGTCGGCGACTGGTGCCGATGTGGAATGCATGGATGTGCAAAGCCACGACCGTGTGTTGGCAGCCACCAGCCATTTACCGCATTTGCTGGCGTTTGGTTTGGTTGATTCTCTGGCTAAACGCAGCGAAAACCTAGAAATTTTTCGCTATGCCGCAGGTGGTTTTCGTGACTTCACCCGCATTGCCGCCAGTGACCCGGTGATGTGGCATGACATTTTTCTATCCAACAAGGACGCAGTGCTGCATCAACTGGATGAGCTTAATGCGGATTTGGTCGTGCTGCGCCAAGCAATAGCAGAGGGTGACAGTCACTACTTACTGGGGGTTTTCACCCGTGCACGCGCTGCACGCGAACACTTTAATACAATTTTGGCACAACGGGCTTATATACAAACTATGCTTGATAATGATTTGGTTTTTCTCGCCAACCCTGGCGGTAATGTTAACGGGTGCATTCGTGTGCCGGGTGATAAGTCAATTTCCCACCGCGCTATTATGCTGGGCTCATTAGCTGAGGGTACGACCGAAGTTGAAGGCTTTTTGGAAGGTGAAGATGCTTTGGCTACTATCCAAGCATTTCGCGACATGGGTGTGGTGATTGAAGGTCCACACGAAGGACGCGTTGTCATTTATGGCGTGGGGCTACATGGTTTACAAGCGCCACCGGGACCTATTTATGTCGGCAACTCAGGCACTACCATGCGTTTGCTGTCTGGAATTTTAGCTGGACAAGCTTTTGATACCATCTTAACTGGTGATGCCTCGCTAACTAAACGGCCAATGAACCGTATCGCCAAGCCGCTACGTGAAATGGGTGCGATGATTGAGACAGCAGCAGAAGGGCGTCCACCCTTAACTATCCGTGGTGGTCATCCACTTACCGGCATACATTATGATATGCCAATGGCAAGCGCACAGGTTAAATCCTGCTTATTGCTGGCGGGTATGTATGCCAAAGGTACAACTTCTGTTACGGAGCCTGCGCCAACCCGCGATCACTCCGAACGCATGCTGCAAGGTTTTGGTTATCCGGTAGAAGTGCATGGCGCTAAAACGAAAATTGAAAGTGGACATAAACTCACCGCCACGCATATTGAAGTGCCTGCAGATATCTCATCAGCGGCGTTCTTTATGGTGGCGGCCAGCATCGCGGAAAACTCAGAGCTAGTGCTTGAGCATGTAGGCATTAACCCAACCCGCACAGGTGTTATCGATATCCTGAAATTAATGGGTGCAGATATTAGCTTGGAGCGTATTCGTGAAGTGGGCGGTGAGCGTGTGGCGGATATTCGCGTACGCAGTGCCTCGCTTAAAGGTATAGAGGTGCCAGAAGAGTTGGTTCCGCTGGCAATTGATGAGTTTCCCGTGCTCTTTATTGCAGCAGCCTGTGCGCAAGGGCGAACGGTCTTGCGCGGCGCAGAAGAATTGCGGGTTAAAGAATGCGACCGCATTCAGGTAATGGCCGAAGGTTTAACCACGCTAGGTGTACAAGTAGAAACGTTAGCGGACGGGATCATTATTGATGGCGGGCCAATGGGCGGCGGCGAAGTTTGGGCGCATGGTGATCACCGCATAGCCATGTCCTTCAGTGTGGCCTCTTTGCGTGCTACGCAGCCAATATATATCCATGACAGCCAGCATGTGGCGACATCTTTCCCCAATTTTTTAACCTTATGTGCGCAAGTGGGTATGCACGTTTCAGTCAACGCGGAGACACAAGCATGAGCGTAATTCCGGTAATCACAATCGACGGACCTAGCGGTTCAGGCAAAGGTACAGCTACCGCGCTGGTGGCTCAGGCTCTTGGGTGGAACCTTCTAGACTCGGGCGCGCTGTACCGCATACTGGCATTGGCTGCCGAGCAGTCAGGCATCGCACGCACCAATGAAGCGAGCTTGCGTACACTGGCCGCGCAGCTTCCGGTTGAGTTTACTGGCGAGCGCATTTTGCTTAATGGTGCCGATATTAGTCGCGCAATTCGTAGTGAAACGGTAGGCACATTTGCTTCTGAAATTGCTGCCTTGCCTAGTGTGCGTGAAGGGCTTTTAAAACGTCAGCATGCATTTAGAGAACTACCAGGGCTCGTTGCTGATGGTCGTGATATGGGAACTGTTATTTTCCCTGAGGCGCCGTTGAAGGTATTTTTAACCGCCAGTGCTGAAGAACGTGCGCGACGTCGTTATTTACAGTTGAAGGATT
Source organism: Thiopseudomonas acetoxidans (assembly GCF_030362935.1). NCBI lineage: Bacteria > Pseudomonadati > Pseudomonadota > Gammaproteobacteria > Pseudomonadales > Pseudomonadaceae > Thiopseudomonas > Thiopseudomonas acetoxidans. Next base: position 186,732 of record NZ_JAUCDY010000003.1, on the reverse strand, counting down.
CGGGCGAAACTGTTAATCTCGCGGATCTTGTAGAGGAGATCCGTGCGCGTGATGAACGCGACATAAATCGCCCTATAGCACCCTTAAAACCTGCAGAAGATGCAGTGGTTCTTGATTCAACCACTATGACCATCGAACAGGTAGTAAACCATATTCTAAGTGAAGCCACTTCAAGGGGCCTAACTGGATAATCGTTGTAATACAACGTTCTAATAAAGCCGGGTTAATCCAGAAAACATTAACTAGGTTTTGTACTTATAAATACAGACCACATTGTCTGGAATGTGGATAGGGTCGAATGACTCTCAATAGCAGGATTAAACATGAGCGAAAGCTTTGCAGAACTTTTTGAAGAAAGCCAAAAAACTCTTGATATGCAACCAGGCTCGATCATTGAAGGTATGATCGTAAGCATCGACGGCGACTGGGTTGCTGTTGACGCTGGCTTGAAGTCAGAGGGCGTTATCCCCGTTGAAGAATTCTACAACGAGCAAGGTGAACTAACCATTAAAGTGGGTGACGTGGTTCGCGTAGCACTGGATGCGGTTGAAGACGGTTTCGGTGAGACCAAGTTATCCCGCAGAAAAGCCAAAAACGCAGAGTCATGGCTGGTTCTCGAAGCCTCTTTCAATGCTGAGGAAGTGGTTACCGGTATTATTAACGGTAAGGTTAAAGGTGGTTTCACTGTTGATGTCAACGGTATCCGTGCCTTCTTGCCGGGCTCACTGGTAGATGTACGTCCAGTACGTGACACTGCTCACCTCGAAGGTAAAGAGCTAGAATTTAAAGTTATCAAGCTAGACCAAAAGCGCAACAACGTTGTTGTATCACGTCGTAGCGTTCTTGAAGCAGAAAACAGTGCTGAGCGTGATGCGCTGCTAGAAAATCTGCAAGAAGGTCAGCAAATTAAAGGTATTGTTAAGAACCTCACTGACTACGGTGCGTTTGTTGACTTGGGCGGCGTAGATGGCTTGCTGCACATTACCGACATGTCTTGGAAGCGTATTAAGCACCCAAGCGAAATCGTTAACGTTGGCGATGAAATTGACGTTAAGGTGCTTAAGTTTGACCGTGAGCGTAACCGCGTATCTCTAGGCCTGAAGCAATTGGGTGAAGATCCATGGATTGCAATCAAAGGTCGTTACCCAGAGGGTACTCGTACCATGGCTCGCGTTACCAACCTCACAGACTACGGCTGCTTTGCTGAGCTGGAAGAAGGTGTTGAAGGTCTGGTACACGTTTCTGAAATGGATTGGACCAACAAAAACATTCATCCTTCCAAAGTGGTTCAGTTGGGCGATGAAGTTGAAGTTCAGGTTCTGGACATCGATGAAGAGCGTCGTCGTATTTCTTTGGGTATCAAGCAGTGTAAAGTTAACCCATGGGAAGACTTCTCTAGCCAGTTCAACAAGGGCGACAAAATCTCAGGTACCATTAAGTCCATTACTGACTTCGGTATCTTTATCGGCCTAGACGGCGGTATTGATGGTTTGGTTCACTTGTCAGACATCAGCTGGCACGAAGCAGGCGAAGAAGCCGTACGCAACTACAAGAAAGGTGATGAGCTAGAAACCGTTATTCTTTCCGTAGATCCAGAGCGTGAGCGTATTTCTCTTGGCGTTAAGCAGCTAGAAGACGATCCTTTCTCCAGCTATGCATCACTCAACGAAAAAGGCACTATCGTTCGCGGTACTGTTAAAGAAGTTGATGCCAAGGGCGCTATTGTTGTCCTAGCCGATGAAGTAGAAGCTGTATTGAAAGCATCAGAAATCAGCCGCGACCGTGTTGAAGATGCGCGTAACGTACTGAAAGAAGGCGACGAAGTTGAAGCTAAAATCATCAACATCGACCGCAAGTCTCGCGTCATTAACTTGTCCATCAAGTCTAAAGACGTTGAAGATGAAAAAGATGCAATGAAAGAGTTGCGTAAGCAAGAAACTGAAGCAGCTGGACCAACTACCATTGGTGAGTTGATTCGTCAGCAGATGGAAAACCAGAACTAAGTTCTAGTTTCACTGCACAAAAAAGGGAGGATTTATCCTCCCTTTTTTTACGGCTAAAATATGTAAAAAATAACAGTCTCGGAGCCAATCCATGTTGCACTGCATTCTTTTCAGCACACTAGGTTGCCATCTCTGTGATGAAGCAGAGGCTATTTTGGCACCGCTATTGAGCGTACTGCCCTTGCAAATAGAATGGGTAGATATCATTGAGAAGGAAGAGTGGGTGGAACGCTACGGGATACATATTCCTGTGGTTATGCGCCTAGATACGCAGGCTGAATTATACTGGCCTTTTACTACTGAACAGGCGTATGCATTCCTTAAATGATTTTGTCGCGTAAATGTTCAGCGGCCTGATTTAAAGCTTCAATAATGCGCTCTTTGTCGTAGCTTTGAATGTTGTTGGTATCCATGTACATGGAAAAGCCTGACAGCTCGTGCTCGACAAAACTGCGTGTCTCGCCCAGATCTCGGCGGTAGTCAACAACTTGGAAAATCTGTATCGGACGGGTAAAGCCTTTTACTTGTATCTGACCTTTGTCGCGTCCCATAACCACGTCTTTAACCAGCGAGTAGGTTTCGGTTGAGATAAGAATTTCGTTGGCGTCAGCGGCACTTTCAAGTCTGCTCGCTAAGTTTACTTCACGTCCAATAATGGTGTAATCCATACGCGTTTCTGCACCAAAGTTACCGACTGTGCAATAACCTGTGTTGATACCCATGCGTATTTCCAGAGGTTTATCAATGCCTTGCGTGCGCCAATGCTGGCGTAGTACCTTCATATGCTTACGCATTTCAATGGCCATGGAAACCGCAGCCAGGGCATCTTTTTTAGCGCCATGCGTGCTGGGGTCACCAAAGAAAATCATCACGCTGTCACCGATAAACTTATCGATAGTGCCGCCATACTTAAGTGCGATCTTAGACATTTCATTCAAGTAAGTATTTAACACATCGGTTAACGCTTCCGCTTCAAGCTCTTCAGACAGCTCGGTAAAACCCTTGATGTCGGAAAAAAACACCGTTAACTTTTTACGCTGTGCTTCTAGCTTTACACCACGTTTGCCAGAGAAAATAGATTCCCACACCTGTGGAGATAAATATTTAGCCAAGCTGTGGGCCAGATGTACAGCTTTAGCCTGTTCACGTTTAACCTGTTCCTTGGCTTTTGATAGAAGCATTCCCTGAAAATACACGTAATACGCCATATAGCAAAAATAAAGAGCAGCGGCTGCAAAAGCGGCTGTGGATATAAGCAAGGGTGTTTGCAACATAAGTGGCGGTTGCAAGAAAAACCATAGCGCCAACGCCGTTGAAATAAACGCCAAGCAGCCGGCCAGTAATGCTTTTATCCCACCATGAATCAGTGCAGAAAAGACAACTATCAATGCCGCTAATAAAGAGGGGATCAAGGAGAAGCCGACGAGGGCAGTAAAGCCACCCATCAAGGCAGCATCGATAAATCTAAAGCTTTGTTGTTGGGCGGCTCCTGCAGGATCTTTGAAGTGCTCTATCAGCAACTTAACAAAGTGAGGGTACAGCAAAGCAAAAGGAATCAACCAAATGAGAGTGTTATTATTGAAGTGCTTTAGATAGCATCCTGTCGCTACAGTAGCCGCAATCAGTAAATAAGCTAAAGTGCGCGAGTAATATTCAGATAGCAGAAGGTTAGTGGTTTCATAATACGTGTTTGAAGTTGCATCTTGCTTCATTATATGGAGATCCCTGTTTTACACGACCACAATAATAACATGGCTATTTTTTCTAGCTAGACTTAATCGAAACACTATTTTCTCCGCCGCTAAAAATTGCCGAATGTATTAGTATACTCTTCTTACAAGCAGCATTAGGAACACTTATGGACGCATTAGATTTATTGCTTACACGCACTTCAATGTCGCGCTTAGAGGCGCCCGCTCCGAATGCTGAGCAGCTAGATATTATGTATCGTGTTGCTTTAAGAGCACCTGATCATGGTCAGGTTCGACCGTGGCGTTTTTTGACCATAGAGGGGCAGGGGCGTGAAGCATTGGGTGAGTTGTATGCAAAGGCATTAATACACCAAAACCCACAAGCCAGTGCCGAGCAGATCAAGCGGGCACGTGCAATGCCATTAAGAGCGCCGATGATCATTGTTATTATCGCCTGCAAACAAGAGCACCCTAAAGTGCCTGAGTATGAGCAGATTATCGCGGCAGGTTGTGCAGCTCATGGTTTGTTGCTGGCGGCGCAAGCGCAAGGCCTAGGTGCGTTTTGGCGCTCTGGTGAAATGACAGATAATAAACACGTTACCCAGCAGCTTGGACTGCAAGAAAATGAGCAAATTATCGGCTATATGTATGTAGGCACGCCTTCCAGCGACTGTAAAATAGGAGCGCAGTTAGAGCCAGCGGAGTTTGTTAGCAGCTGGCCTAACTAAAATAGGGCAATTCAATGGTAGCGATAAAACCGCCATGCCTGTGATTGGCTAGGCTAAGTTGACCACCTAATTGGTGCACAGCACGTTCGGTAATAGTTAAGCCCAAACCATAGCCTGTGGTTTGCTGGTTTTTTTCCCGTACAAAGGGCTGCGTGAGCTGGCTTAACAAGCTGTCATTCACGCCGGGACCGTGGTCTCTAATTGTGATAACCAGCTTATTGCTATGTAGCACGACCTGTATTTCAACCGGTTTATCCGCTGGGCTAAAACGTACCGCATTACGCAACAGATTATCTAGGACGCGCTGCAAAAGGCTTTTTGCCAGGTTTAAGTTTACGGGGCTAGGGCAGTTAAGTTGTATCTGCTGCTCAGGCGTAAAAAATGCGCAATCATCTTGTAGCTCATGCAATAACGCGCACAATTCAAAGCTTTCTGGTTTAGGAGTTTCTTGCTCCATGCGCGCTAATACCAGCATCTCATTAATGAGGGTATCAAGACGCTCGCACTCCAAGGCAAGCTTTGGCCAGAATTCCTGTTGTTTTTGCGCCGGTGCACGCTCAGTTAAGGCTAAACCAACCTGCAAACGCGCTAAAGGGGAGCGTAATTCGTGAGAGACATCCCGTAGCAACTGGCGTTGACTGTTGAGCATGTTTTGCAGGCGTTGCCCCATTTTGTTGAAGTCAGCAGCCAACACACCAAACTCGTCTTTGCGCTGGGCCAGTTCGGCCAAATGTTTTTGTTGATAAGCCGATTCTCCCAGCTCACGCACAGCATGGCGTAAGCGCGTAAGGGGGCGAGTAATGGAGAAGGTTAATAACAGACTAATTAGTGTTAAAACAACCACCGCGACAAGCACCAGCAGCAATGGACCAAAACCATGTCCGTATTGCCATTTAGCCAGTTCAGAGCGCGGAATGCGGTGAATAAATAAGAAGGTATTTCCTTGTGGCGTGCTAATTTCTTGCGCCAGTCTGCGCCAGCTTGAATGTGTATTGTTTGACGGGTTGTTTATATTGATTGGCGCATTACGCATTCTGCTGCTGGTCGAAACAAGCTGGCCGTCTTCATCAAAGACCTGGGTGTAAATACGGTGTTCTTGTCGTAATTTATGCAAGGCTTGCTGGGCTTGGGATAACTCGCCTTGCTCATACAGCTGCAGCCATTGCTCAGTCAGTTGGGAAAAAGCAGGGTGGTGGGACAGTATCCAAGCATCTTGATTAAAGAAGCGCGTCAATAGAAAGGTTAGTGTGCCCGTTAAGATAAGCGCTAACCAAAAAGCACCTAAAACCCGCCAAAATAACGATCGCATGCTAACCCCTGAAATAAAAACGCTGCTGCCTAGTGCTTAAGCAGCAGCGTGGTGGGTGGTTACTGGTTTAATACATATCACAGTCACGATACTGTCTGTGCATCTTGTATTGGTTTTTTTGTCGGTTTTTACCGGCTTTGCCTTGTCCAACTCTACCGATATTTTGTTTTTGTCGTTCCAGCTTTTGCTCACGCATTTGGTCAAACGCTTTTTGTTGTTCTGGAGTTAAGATTGCGCGCATCTGTGAGCGGTTTTTTTCCAGCATTTGTTCGCGCTTTTTGTCGTATGCATCACGGTCTTTTTTAGGGATCTTTTCCCATGTTTGCTGATAAAGCTTTTGTTGCTCTTGGCGGTGCGCTTGACGCATTTCTTGCATCTTGTCGCGCTGTTCTTGGTTGAGACGTGGGCCAGAGTAGTTTTGTCTTAATTCCTGCTGCTGCGCTTTAGCGTCCGGCTGTTTAGCAGTTTCTGCTGCTTGCAGGGCACTGAAGGGTAGTAAGGCGGCTAAGGCAAGGGCTGTTAATTGAATACGCATCTGATTTCTCCTTGGTAATGTCCGGTGTGTCCGGCATGGAGTTAGTATGCCTTGCTCTATGTAAAGCGCGGTCAGCAGATTGTAAAGTGTGGGTAAAGAAAATAACGACACCCTAACAACGCAGGAAATTATTCAGAGCTTTCTAAGGGTTTATGAGGCGCATAATAATAGCCACGCCCACGGATAGACAAGATACGCGGCTCACCGTTGGGATGCGTGCCTATTTTGCCTCTTAGATTACTGATATGCATATCTATGCTGCGGTCATACAAGGTCAGCTTGCGTCCAAGCGCGAGCTCTGTGAGCTTATGTTTATCGATAGGCACGCCAGGATTTTGTAATAATATTTCTAGCACCTTACCCTCAGAGACAGTCAAACTGACTTCATCGTTATTCACCAGCAATACACCGGTGGCAGGGTTATATTCTAAATCATCGAATGCAATAAGTGGCGTTGTGGCTTCTTCTACAGTAGAGAGCGCCGCGCTTTGACTGCGGCGCAACACAGCCCTAAGTCGCGCCGTGAGCTCTCTTGGGTCGCAGGGCTTGGCAAGGTAATCATCGGCGCCCAACTCAAGGCCTAGAATGCGGTCGGTTGGCTCGCCGCGCGCTGAGAGCATTAGCACCGGCAAGCCTTTATGTTGCGTGCGCAGGGTACGCAAGAACTCCAAGCCATTGCCGTCGGGTAACATGACATCGAGTATCACAGCATCGGGCAATTCTTGAGTGTGCAGATAGCTGCGCGCGCTGGTTGTATCATGCATGGCAGTAATATCAAAGCCATCCTGACTTAGCCAATCCTTCAACAATGCACACAGCTCCTGGTCGTCATCAACCAATAAAATCCGGCTTGTTTGCATATTTTTACTGGGGAAATACTTGTTTAAAAGGTTTTACTTGCACCTGTGCGTACACGCCAGCACTTACATAGGGATCGGTGTTAGCCCATGCTTGTGCTTGCGCTAAGGAAGCAAACTCAGCAACCACTAAGCTGCCTGAAAAACCGGCAGTACCTGGGTCTTCGCTATCAATATGCGGAGTTGGGCCGGCTAAAACTAAACGGCCTTGATTTTGTAATTCACGCAAACGCTCAAGATGGGCAGGGCGCGCGGCCATACGTTTTTCTAAACTGTTCTCTACATCAGTCGCAATAATGGCATACAGCACTTTTATATCTCCTTTGTGTTATCTTCAGGTGCGGGTTTGATGTGACGCGCGATAAAAACGCCCTGGGCAATTAAAAACACAAGGGTCATGCCAAGGCTGCCAAATACTTTAAAGTCGACCCAGATTTCATGGAAGGTAAAAGCGACAAATAAATTCGTGCCGCCTAACACCAAAAAGAATGCTACCCATGCGATATTAAGCTTAGTCCAAACAGAGTCAGGCAGTTCAACGGCGTGCCCCATCATGCGTCGAATCAGCGGCTGCTTACCAATAAAGTGACTGGCAGCAAAGCCTAACGCAAACAGCCAGTTGACCACTGGGGCTTTCCATTTCAAAAAGGTTTCGCTGTGAAAGGCTAGAGTTAAGCCACCAAAAAACAAACAGCCAAGTAGAGTGAGCCATTGAGTTTTTTCTAGGCGTTTATGCACGATAAATAACGTACCGTAAACCACCACAGAACTAATAATAAGTACAGCGGTAGCACTAAAAATACCGCCCAGCACCCAGCTTTGACCAAGCAGCTCGATGTCTCTGGGTTCAGTTTTAAAGACGATAAAAAATAATAATAACGGAATAAAATCAATAAATTGTTTCACAGTGCAGGCAACCTCTATAATAGAGCACGCATAATAGCAAAGTTTGGTAAAAGTAGTCCTTATGAAAGTTGATTTACACAGTCATAGCACAGCATCAGACGGGGTTTTATCGCCTGCTGAGCTGGTAAAGCGTGCTCATAGCCAAGGCGTAAAGCTGTTGGCGTTAACCGACCACGACACCCTTGCAGGCATTGAACAGGCACGCACAGCGGCGCAAGAGCTAGGAATGCACCTGGTTAATGGGGTTGAACTGTCCTGTTTATGGGGCGGAGCAACGATCCATGTTTTAGGCTTTGATTTCTCTATGGAAAACAAAGTGTTAACCGAGCTTATTGATGAGTTATATGATGCGCGTTTGTTACGCTCAGAAGAAATAGCACAGCGTTTAAGTAAAGCCGGCTTTGCGGATACGCTGGCTGGAGCCAAGGAGGTTCAAAAGCAGTTGGGTGAAGTACAAACGCCCCCAGCTAGGCCTCATTTTGCTGAGTTTATGGTGCAGGCTGGTTATGTGAAAAGCCACAGCGAGGCTTTTAAAAAATGGCTCGGCACAGGGAAAATAGGTGATATCAAGCAACACTGGCCAACATTAGAGCAAGTCATGCACGCTTTGACTGAGGCGCAGGCTTGGATAAGTCTGGCGCACCCGTATCAGTATGATTTTACCCGTAGCAAAAGACGGCGCTTAATCAGCGACTTTGTTGAACTCGGCGGCCATGCCTTAGAGGTCAGTAATGGCCTGCAACCAGCAGAGCATGTAGGTGCACTATCCATATTGGCTCGAGAGTTTTCCTTATCCGTCAGTGCCGGCAGTGACTTTCATGCGCCGCATCAATTTTCTGAGGTCGGTCTGTATCGAACACCAGCTACAGATTTAGAGTATTTATGGCATAAATTTGCCTTACCAGCTGATTTGCAGCTGGCTACAGGAGTTTAACGAAATGAAGTTTTTTCAAATCCATGCGGAAAACCCGCAAAACCGCTTGGTTCGCCAAGTCGTTGATATTATTAAACAGGGTGGCGTCATTATTTATCCAACGGACTCGTCTTACGCCGTCGGCTGTAGAGTAGGGGACAAGCCTGCCCTAGACCGTATTCGCTTGTTACGTCGCTTAGATGACAAGCACAACTTTACATTGTTATGCCGCGATCTATCGGAGCTGGGGCTGTATGCCAAGGTCAATACGACAGCTTTTCGCTTGTTAAAAGCGCACACGCCTGGTCCTTACACCTTTATCTTAAACGCCACCCGTGAAGTACCGCGCATGCTAATGCACCCTAAGCGGCGCACCATTGGCTTGCGTGTACCCAGCAATCCAATCGCCTTAGCGTTGTTGGAAGAACTGGGTGAGCCATTGATGAGCGTGAGCTTGATTATGCCCGGTGCAACCGAGCCTTTGAGCGACCCTTATGAGATTCGTGACTTGCTGGAGAACCAAGTCGATCTGATTATTGATGGCGGTTACGGTACCCATGAAGCCTCGTCGGTTATCAGCTTGGTTGATGAAGAGCCTGAAGTGTTGCGGGTTGGTTCTGGCGACGTAAGTGCGTTTATTAATCAATAGGTTAGCATGCAAACATCAAGTGAATTAGCGCAGCATCCTGAGCAGCTTCCGCTGGCTCTGGTCTATGGCCAAGCTTTAAATCAGCTGCCACAGGATCTGTATATTCCACCTGATGCATTGGAAATAATTTTAGAAGCCTTTGAAGGTCCGCTGGATTTGCTGCTGTACCTAATTCGCAAACAAAACGTCGATATCCTTGATATTCCAGTCGCAGCAATTACCCAGCAATACATGCGCTATGTTGAAATCATGAAGGATGCGCGCTTAGAGCTGGCGGCAGAATACCTCGTGATGGCAGCCATGTTAGCAGAAATAAAATCACGTATGCTGCTGCCAAAGCAGAGTATGGCTGATGAAGATGAAGAAGACCCAAGAGCTGAATTAGTCCGCCGCTTACAAGAGTACGAACGCTTCAAAGAAGCGGCTGAAAAACTTGATGAGCTGCCTAGAGTAGGGCGCGACGTATTTCTTCCCCTGTTACAGATAGAAAAGCAAAAGAATTCGCATAGCCTGCCCGAAGTAAATTTGGACGAGCTGTTACGCGCCTTCGCTGAGGTGTTGCATCGTAGCGACCTGTATGAAAGTCATCAAATTAGCCGCGAAACGCTGTCGACTCGTGAGCGTATGAGTTTGATTTTAGAGCGTTTAGCCGCCGATGAATTTGTACCCTTTAGTCAGTTATTTACTCTCGAAGAAGGGCGTTTAGGTGTGGTGGTTACTTTTATGGCGATTTTGGAACTGGTGCGTGAAGCCTTGATTGAAATAGTGCAAAATCAGCCTTATGCACAAATCTATCTAAGAGCCTGTAACTCATGACCACAGTAGCAAAGCACTCTGACCAGCTCGCCACTATCTTACAAGCCGTATTACTGGCTCATGGCAAACCGCTCAATATGAGCTTGCTGGTAGAGCTATTTGCTGCAGAACAGCTAAATGCAGCAACTATTCAGCAAGGTTTACGAAAGTTAGCAGACAATTTGCAAGGCAGCGCACTGGAGCTGAAAGAGCTTGCCAGTGGTTATCGCATCCAAATCCGTCAAGAGTTTGCCCACTATATAGGCCGGCTCTGGGAAGAACGCCCGCAACGTTATTCAAGAGCCTTGCTGGAAACCTTGGCCTTGATTGCTTATAAGCAACCAGTCACGCGTGGCGAAATTGAAGATGTGCGTGGTGTGGCTGTGGGCAGTCAGATAATAAAAACGCTGCAAGAACGAGACTGGATTAAAGTGGTTGGTTATAAAGATGTTCCCGGCAAGCCGGCTATGTTGGCAACTACTAAAGCCTTCTTAGATTATTTTAATTTATCCAGTTTAGACCAGCTGCCGCCACTAAAAGAAGTTCGTGATCTGAGCACAGCGTTTGACAAGCTACAAGAAAATTTACTTGAGACAGTGGATAAAAGCGTGAGCGCTGAGGACAGTGAATCAACACAGCATGACGATAGTGAAAGCACGCCACTGCGTGAGTTGAGTTTTAGTAGCTTGTTGGCAGAGCTTGAGTCGATGGAAACCAACCTTAAAACAGACTTTGACGATTTGCTAGAGCCACAGGGTTCTGATTCAGATAATGCATAAATGAGCTATAATAAATATTATGTTAAATTAGCTATAAAGCATATTGAGCTCAGAACAGCCTTTGTAGATAAGCCCTATCTGACTCAACAATGGCTGTTAGCTCAATAGAACGGCTGCTGCAATACACCGCATCCTTGCTCCAGCAGCGTTTTGGTATTCTCTCGCTGCCCTAATACTCAACTTACAAAGGAAACACATATGCGTAGTACATTTTTTAAAAACAGTTTACTAGCAGTCATCATTGGTTTTAGTCCGTTCACGTACGCTGCGGAGTCCACGGTACATGCAGCGGAAGCTATCAAAGGTCAGTATGTTGCTACAGTTGCAAGCATAGGTATTGAACAACCCTGGTCGCGGGCATTGCCGCCCACGGCTCATACAGGCGCAACGTTCGTCAACATTTATAATCAAGGTCGTGCCGATCGTTTAATGAGCGCCTATTCACCCGTAGCGGAAAAAACAGAGCTGCACAACCACATTCACCAAGACGGCTTGATGAAAATGGTTGAGGTCGAGTTTATTGATGTGCCCGCCAACGGTACTTTAGAGCTTAAGCCCGGCAGCTATCACGTGATGCTCATTGGCTTAAAACAGCCGTTAAAAGAAGGCGAACACTTCCCTATTCGCCTTGATTTTGAGCAAGCTGGAAGCGTGGAGCTTGAGGTGCAAGTGAAAGGCATGAACGCCGGCACTGGCGCTGAGCATCTGCACCACTAAGATACCTACTAGCTAGCACTAATAATGCGCTATGCGGCCCCAACTAACGTGTTGGGGTGCGCATGGTGACAAACTCTTCCGCCGCAGTTGGGTGAATCCCTATTGTTTGATCAAACACAGCTTTAGTAGCTCCCGCCTTAATCGCTACTGCCAAACCTTGAATCAACTCACCTGCATCTGGGCCAACCATATGGCAACCTAAAACTTTGTCGGTTGACTTATCAACAATCAGCTTCATAAAAATACGTTCTGTTTGCTGTGAAAAGCTCAGTTTCATTGGGCGGAATTTGCTGGTAAATACGCTTATTTTGTAGCCTTCAGCAGTGGCTTGCTCTTCCGATAAACCCACGGTGGCTATATTAGGCAAGGTAAACACCGCCGTTGGAATATCACGGTAATCAACCGGACGGTACTCTTCAGGTTTAAATAAACGACGCGCCACGGCCATTCCTTCAGCCAGCGCAACAGGGGTTAATTGTGGTCCTTCGATCAGATCGCCAACGGCCAAAACACTCGGCTCGCTGGTTTCATAATGCTCGTTAACCACCACCAAACCGGCTTTATCTAACTGCACATTGACATTTTCTAACCCTAAATCATCCAGCATAGGACGACGGCCTGTTGCGTAGAAAATGCAATCCACTTCCAAAGTGCTGCCATCTTGGAAAAAAGCAGTGAGTACGCTGTTTTGACCTTTTTCAATACGCTCAACTTGGGTGTTGAACATCAGCTCAACGCCCTTTTCTTGCATAATGTCACGCACATGCTCACGAATATCCAGATCAAAGCCGCGCATAAATAAATCGCCGCGGTAGGATAAATAAGCTTGGCTGCCCAAACCATTAAAAATTGAAGCAAACTCCAGTGCAATATAACCGCCGCCCACGACCAATACGCGCTTAGGCTGTTCTGGCAAGTAAAACACTTGGTTGGAGTCGGTAATATACTCTTTGCCAGGGATATCAGGCACTTGCGGCCAGCCGCCGGTAGCTAATAAAATATATGCTGCGCTATGCTGCTCGCCATTCACCTCAACCGTATGTGCATCAACAATTTTCGCGTGACCTTCCAGCAACGTCACGCCACTGTTTTTGAGCAGATTGCCGTAGATATCATTTAGACGCCCTATTTCTCTATTCTTGTGCGTAATCAGCGTCTGCCAGTTAAAACCATTCACCTGCGCGTCCCAACCAAAGCTTTCACTGAGCGCAAACTCATCTGAGTATTGGGCCGCATAGGACATGAGTTTTTTTGGCACGCAACCCACATTGACACAGGTACCGCCAAGATAGCGGCTTTCTGCTACGGCTACTTTGGCACCAAAGCCCGCTGCAAATCGCGATGCCCGCACCCCACCAGAACCTGCCCCGATGACAAATAGATCAAAATCGTAGCTCATGCCCTACTCCAGAAATTTTTGCTTAAGTTTAATGAAAAGTATAACAAAAACGTCGCTCTCGTAGCGATTCACCTGTAAGTGTATAAGTTCCGTTTATTAAGGTTTAATGACGTAACGTAACGGTTGTTAGCCAAGCTTTGTTTTTAAAAACAGATAACTATCAAGTCCGCTAAAGCTATTTGCTTATAAGATGAAAAAGTGCACGGTTATAGTGTGGGCTAAACTGGCTCAACCATGCACTTGCAGCCCCAAACAGACGACAATGGCAAACATACAAAGGAGTATTACATTGACCATTATTGCAGTGCTTTTAATCGTTTTAGCGTTTATTGGCGGCTGGGCTTACACCGCCCACACCTTAGCTAGCATGGGGCCTATCTTAAGGCACCTGATGGGCATCCCCGTGGGCTTTGTCGCGATGTTCTGCGTCGCAGCAATTTTGTTTTTTACGGGTGTGATTGCAGTTTAGCAGCAGTTTTCCACAGTGTTTCGCTATGGTTACGCCCAACAGGATACGCCACTTTCTTTTTTCCTCATGCACCACAAATGACTGTAGCTCGACATGAAGCCATCCTTAAACTAGCAAAATATATTGCTAGCGCTTAATATACGACCCGTTCACATTTTGGTGATCAAGGACGTATCCGTTTGGGCGAGGCCAGCACGTCCAGAAATGCAGAAAAACAAACAAGGAGCCGATGTGAGTTCAAATATCCCCGTGCCGCACATGCCTAATAATACTGCTCCAGATGCAGATGAAATTGATCTTTTTGAGCTGTTTCAGTCGATCTGGCAAGAAAAAATTCTTATCGTTATTATCACCGCCGTGGTCACTGGGCTGGCGCTGTTCTATGCGCTTGCAGCAACACCAATTTATCAGACGCAAGCGACATTAGTACCTCCGCCGGCTTATGCGATTCAAGGTTATAACGAGGGACGCATGGAAGCTTTTCGTAATACTGGGGTGAAAGAGCTGACTGCAAATGAAGTTTATAGCATTTTCAAAACAAACCTTAACTCTTCACAGTTGCGTAATGCTTTTTTTGAAGAAGTGTATTTGCCATCACTCAGCGCTGAGCAACAAAAAAATAGCCGTGAAAGCTTACTTAAAACCTTTAATAGAATACTTAGTGTTAAGCAGGGGGATGCTAAAACTAACCCAAACTTGTACTTGGTTAGCGCAGAGTTAGACAACCCTACTGAAGCAGCTGACTGGGTTAAGCAATATATTGCACGTGCGATTACCGCGGCTAAGCTCGAAATAGAAAATAATATTGAAGCAGAGCAAAGGGTGCATATTGATGCTTTGACTGTTAAAACCAATTCACTTCTTGCTATAGCAAAAAGAGAACGTGAAGATCAAGTCAACTTACTGAAAGAAGCTCTCTATATCGCTGAGTCTATCGGCTTAGAAAACAAAGCCTCGTTGGGCGGTAACCGCTACATCGATAATGATTTGATCTACACTCGTGGCGCAAAAACCTTACGTGCCCAGTTGGATGTGCTGCAAAAACGCACCAGTGATGAGCCGTTTATTGCTGGTTTTCGTGAGCTCAATACACAGTTAGAACTGTTGCGCGCTTATAAACTGGATGACACAAATGTTTCCGTGGTAACCATTGATGAAGCAGCCGAAGTACCTGCCACTCCAATCAAGCCTAACAAAAAGCTAATCGTCGCCATCGGCATTGTGCTAGGTGGCATGTTAGGTGTGTTTGCAGCGCTAATTCGTAGCGCGATCCGCAAGCGCAAAAACGCTTTATAGAGTGATGGCGAGGTTGCCTATTTTATTTATGGGCGACAGACAACAGGATAAGAAGGCTATGGGCACTTGGTATTTAGGCTCTTAGCATTTAAGGGTGTAGAAAAATCTGGCCAGCTGCAAAAAATGTCGGGGAACTTGGAAAATGTAAGCTCCTACAAGAGCTGTGCCAAGCAATCGGCTGCGTGCAAAGCGCTTTGCTTTACTGTGGGATTGAGGGATTGTGGGATTGTGGGATTGAGGGAGCGCATCTTATGCGCGATGAGAACCCTGCCGGGCTTAGCTGCTCCTGTAGATACCATCTCTCCGAACCGTCCGTAAAGGGTTAGCTAACCACTTGCGGGCGGTATTCGCTTTGATGTTTTACAACGCCAAAACAAATCTGTACCAACTTACGCATTCCGGCTCCTAAAGCCTGCATTTTGCTTTTGCCGTTTTCCATAAGGCGCTGGCATTGCGCCTGGATATCCGGGTTATATTTCAAACAAACAACTGCGGCCATATACAGCTTTGCTCTGACATTAGCGGGCCCTTGTTTACTTAGACGGCTACGGCCTTTCCATTGCCCAGACTGCTGTATTCGGGGTACTAACCCTAAAAATGCAGCAACTTGCCCCGCTGTTCTGAATGAACGACTGTGCAAAATGCTGAGCATTAAGCGAGAGATTATCGGCACTACGCCCGGGATGCTTTCCATTAACTGACGATCTTTTCTCAACTGTGGGTAGCGGCCAATGTGGTTGTCTATATCATCTTCAAGCCGCTTTTTCTCCGCTTTTAGCTGTTCGATCATCAGGTTTAATGACTCAATGACACGCTCTGACGAACAGTTAAACTCGGCCTTCTCCAAGCGATTAGTCTCGCGGTTTAAGTCTGTCTCCAATGCCTCTAAACGTGCCAGAAGTGCTTTTAGCTCACGAATTTCCGGGCGTTCCGGCTGCCAAAGTTCAGGATGAATTCTGTGGCAATAGAGAGCTAATATCTGGCTGTCTTTGGCATCTGTCTTGTGAGTATTGCCCAGACTGGATGCAAATTCTTTGGTTCGGGCCGGGTTAACAACACAGACCTGATAACCGTGCTCAAAAAGATAATAAGCAAGATTTTCATGGTAGATACCGGTTGCCTCCATCAACACGGTAATCTCATCAGGCTCAGCCTTTGTCTGTGCTTTTAGCCATGTATTCACTGGGTTCAAGTTTTAATGAGCAACAAATAGAAACTGAGCGAGAACCTGGTGAAAAAGGATATTCTGCTCCTCTTGCCAGGCTGCATCATAAATGGGAGAGATGTACACTAAGTCCACGAGTGGTATTTCCCTGCTCGTCATACAATCCAGTAATTCCACCACCGATAGTGTCGTGAGTACCGGCAAAGCTTTCCACCATGTAATCCCAAAAGCTGTTTGGCGCATAGGGTTTGCCTGCCACGATGCTTTCAAGCTCTTGAACGCCCTCGGTCAAGTCGCTCACTCTCATTTTTTCATCTAGGGCGCACCACAGGCTGGACTACTACGTGAAACAGAATTGTCTAAACACTGTCCAGTATACTGATAGCCTTTTCTCAACATACATCTCTCCCACTTGTCATGCAGCCTAGCAAGGGGAGCAAAATATCCTCTCTCACCAGATTGCCGCTCAGCCTCCATCTGTTTATCACTGAAGTTTGCACCAAGTGTTGAGCCACCACACTCTTTGGAATCCTGCACCCTTTGCTCAGCACTGGTGTCTGGCTTTATCCAGTATTCTATTGCTGGGGGGCCTGGTTCAGATACAAACGGATTCCCGTTCATCCAATAACCACCGATACCACAACCAGAAAAAACAAATGGTATGAAAAAAATCAATATCTTGGACTTCAATTAACATCACCTTTTATCAAAATATTCAGTACTTGCCATGCCTCTGAGGGCAGAGCTTCTGACAAAGCGAATGGAGCGGATGGAGCGGATGGTAAAATAGCTATGGCACTCCAAGCTTCATATATCAACTTAATTTTTTCAGATCGTCCTCTTGTGGTGTTCCCTTGTTCGTCATACAGCCCGGTAATGTCACCACCAATGGTATCGTGAGTACCCGCAAAGCTTTCCACCATGTAATCCCAAAAGCTGTTTGGCGCATAGAGTTTGCCAGCCATGGTGCCTTCCAGCCCCTGTACGCCTCCGCGTCAGACCGCTTATTTTTACTTTGTTCATCTAGGGCGCACCGCAAGCTGGGCTACTACGTGAAACAGAATTATCCAAACACTGCCCAGTGTATCGATAGCCTTTGCTCAACATACATCTTTCCCATTTATCATGCAGTCTGGACAGTGGACCCAGAAAAATATGCTCACCGGGTTGCCCCTCGGCTTCTAGCTGTTTGCGACTAAAGTTTGCACCCAGTGGCGAGCCACCACACTCTTTGGAATCCTGCACCCTTTGTTCAGCACTGGTGTCTGGCTTTATCCAGTATTCTATTTCTGGAGGGCCGGGTTCAGAAGCCACGCCAAATCCGACCACGCAGCCGCTCAAACTCACGATTAGACAAAGAGCAAATATTACAACCTTCATTATTGTTGCCCCTTCAGCAAAAGCTCCAAAACCTGCCAAGCTTCAGATGGAAGTGCTTCTGATAACGCAAAAGGAGCAGATGGAGCAATCGCAATAACACTCCAGATGTTATATCCCGTATTTTGTGCATCACTGAGCCTTCGAGTGGTATTCCCTTGTTCGTCATACAACCCAGTAATGTCACCACCAATGGTATCGTGGGTACCCGCAAAGCTTTCCACCATATAATCCCAAAAGCTGTTTGGCGCATAGGGTTTGCCTGCCATGGTCCCTTCAAGCCCCTGTACGCCTCCGGTCAGGCCGCTCATTTTCTTGCCGTCTTTGGTTAATAAGAAATCATCAAAAGGCATTTTTGCTTTTTTTACGTCATAGCTAACCATGCCGTTTTCCAGTTCCAGCACAGGAATACCGCGACTGTCCAAAATATCTTGGTCATTTTCATCCTTGAGTGTCGCACAGCGCTGATTATTAGCACCGCAAATCAGATCCAGATCCACCCGCACACCGCCCAGCTTGATGCCATCACCAC
Organism: Thiopseudomonas acetoxidans; assembly: GCF_030362935.1. Taxonomy (NCBI): domain Bacteria; kingdom Pseudomonadati; phylum Pseudomonadota; class Gammaproteobacteria; order Pseudomonadales; family Pseudomonadaceae; genus Thiopseudomonas; species Thiopseudomonas acetoxidans. The sequence goes on along the minus strand of NZ_JAUCDY010000003.1, from coordinate 168,612 downwards.
GCACACCGGCGCTGTCACCAGAGATGTTGCTCAAAATCAAAGGGTTGCCATTTTCATCTTCGCCAACAATTACCCCAGCAAAACGACTGGAGCTTTCGATGCTGTACTGACGCATCTGATCCGCCGCTTCTTGCAATACCGCATGAGCAACGGTGGTATCCAGTTGACCTGTCAAAGCGCCAATCACTGTTTTCATTACCCGTTCCTGAGTGTTGAGTGCATTGATCTGTCCCTGAATACTCTCCTGCACATTCGGGTCACCTTCATTTCGCTTCTGTTCCAGCAGTTCTTCCCGCTTGCTATGAACATAGGCATTGACCGCATGGCTGGCCTGTTGGCTAAAGGCCGTCATAATCTCCGCATTAGCCTGTACCACCCGCTCAAGTTGTTTGCCGTCCCAATTTTTATCAATGCCACCCGAGCCATCACCGGAACGTACTGCATCATTGAGTTTGTCCAGCAAAGCAGTGGCCGTCTGGCCTGTCAATTCCTGTTGCGCTTGCCAATCCGTAATGACGATTTCAGCCTGACTGATGCCAGAGCGGGTTACACCGCTATCGCTCCCCGAAATCTTGCTGACTGCCGAGCCCGTCAGGTCAGGCCTATAGCTGTTGTCCTGATCCGTTGTGGCGGCTGCCTTATTTTCTTGACCAATACCAAAGCCAACACTGGCCACCAGTCCGGATGAACTGGCTTTGTGCTTGCTGTAATTCTCAATATCCCGCACCACCAAAGTTCCGGTTTCCAGTCGGTTAAGCCCGTCCTGTACCGCCTGCTCACTGCTGGCAATCACGGCACCGGTCAGGTCGGTACGACCGTTGACCTTGAGCTGAAAACCGCCGTCGCCTGCCTGAATACCGGTTTGCTGGTTGACGCTGGCGTAATCACCCCGGGCTTTGCTGCTACTTTGGCTGGCACTGGCGGTGCTGGTACCGGCACAAAACGGTGGAATGCACAGGCTGACACCCGCACTGGAGCTGCTGTGTTTGGACTGGTAGGTGCTGCGATCCTGTAAACTTTCCAGCAACAAATTGCCGCCAACCTCTGCGGTGACCTGTTCACCCGTGACCACTGCGCCCTGCAAGCGGGTATCGGCACCGGATTCCAGATGCACCTCCCGACCCGCTTCAACTTGGGTGTTACTCCACAGACTATCGTTGCCATCTGACGTGCCACGGAACTGGTTGGCCGCCAGTTCCAGCGTGAAGCCGTTTTGCGAACCACCCAAGCCAAACCCGACGCCCACACTCCAGCCTCCGCCACTTTCTTTACTGCTTTGTGTGGCGGTATTTTCTGCCGCACGCAGGAGAATGTGACGTTCAGCAGCCAGCTTGATGTCCTGCTCGGCGGACAGGCGACTACCAATGATATTCAGATCGCTATCCTGTGCGCCGGTGGCCTGAACGTGAATATCACCTCCAGCTATCACGCTGCTTGCGGATACATTTTGCCCCTGCTGTGGGCTGTGGCTTTTGCTGTTGTTATTGCTCAGGTTAAGGCTGATTTTAATCCCGCCGACATTGCCGTTATACAATGCCTGAGCGCTGTCATAGGCGGCTTTGCCCTGCATGGCCAATGTGGCTGCGGCCAGTGCTTGCATACGCGGGTCATCAGTGCGTTCACGTGCTTTGTTGACCTGCTGCATGCCCTGAATGGCATTCACTACCGGAATACTGACGGTGCCACCGACTGCAGTGCGATTGGCGCTGCGTGTTTCTGAGTGACTGAGCTGATCATAGCCAGCCTCAATATTCACCTGCTTGCCCTGAATATGGATATCACCCTCAAGGGCCAGCACATTACTGGCGGTTTGTTGGTAAGTTTCACCCGCTTGCAGACTGATATTTCCGGTCAATGAAGCCAGCTGACTACCGCTTTGCTGAAGCGTTTCGCCTTGTGTTTTGACTGTTTGTTTCACCTGACCTGTGGCCGGTTGCCACCAGCTACCGACCTCGCCGGTTTTCTTGCGGCTGGATGATGTTGAGCATCTAAGGTGCACCACAGGCTGGCCTATTACGTGAGACAGAATCATCTAAGTAGCATTGCCCAATATACTGATAGCCCTTGCCCAACATACATCTCTCCCATTTATGATGTAGCCTAGACAATGGAGCCAGGATAAGCTCACCTGACTGTCGTTCAGTTTCTATCTGTTCATCATTAAAACTGGAACCAAGTGGTGTACCGCCACACTCTTTGGAATCCTGCACCCTTTGCTCGGCACTGGTGTCTGGCTTTATCCAGGACTTTATTCGTGGGGGACCGGGTTCGGAAGGTCTAGGCCCGACAAGAATTATTGGATACGAGCAACCAGCCAAAACCGCAAACAGGCCAACCAGCAGTATTCCACGCCTCATTGCCGCCCTCCTTTCAATAAAATCTCCAGCACCTGCCATGCTTCAGACGGCAGCGCCTCTGACATGGCAAAAGGTGCAGACGGAGCAATCGCTATGGCACTCCATGTGTTGTATATCGTACTTTGTGCATCACTAAGTCCACGAGTGGTATTACCCTGCTCGTCATACAGTCCAGTAATACCTCCACCGATAGTATCGTGAGTACCCGCAAAGCTTTCCACCATATAATCCCAGAAGCTGTTTGGCGCATAGGGTTTGCCCGCCATAGTGCCTTCAAACCCTTGGACACCTCCGGTCAGGCCACTCATTTTCTGGCCGTCTTTGGTTAATCTGAATTTTTCAAAAGACATACCTGCTTTATCTGTATCGTAAACCACCATGCCATTTTCCAGTTTCAACACGGGAATACCTTTGCTGTCTAAAATTTGATTTCCATTGGTATCTTCCAAGGTTGCACAGCGCTGATTATAAGCACCGCAAATCAAATCCAGATCCACCCGTACACCGCCCAGCTTGATACCATCACCCCGTACACCGGCGCTGTCACCAGAGATGTTGCTCAGTACCAGCGGATTGCCGTGCTCATCTTCGCCAACAATCACCCCGGCAAAGCGGCTGGAGCTTTCGATGCTGTACTGGCGCATCTGATCCGCAGCTTCTTGCAACACAGCATGGGCAACCGCGGTATCCAGTTGACCGGTCAGAGCGCCAATCACGACGTTCATGACCCGCTCTTGAGTATTCAGAACATTAATTTGTCCCTGAATCTCATCCTGTGCTGCGGTATTGTCAGCATTGCGTTTCTGTTCCAGCAGCTCTTCCCGTTTATTCTGGACATAGGCGCTTACTGCATGACCCGCCTGTTGGCTAAAGGCCGTCATAATCTCAGCATTAGCCTGCACCACCCGCTCAAGTTTTTTGCCGTCCCAATTTTTATCAATGCCACCCGAGTCATCACCGGAACGTACTGCATCATTCAGTTTGTCCAACACGGCAGTGGCCGCCTGGCCTGTCAGTTCCTGCTGTGCCTTCAAGTCAGTAATAACGATGTCAGCCTGACTGTTGCCAGAGCGAGTGACGCTGCTATCACTGCCGAAAGTTTTATAACTGCTAACTTAAGGCGCACCACAGGCTGGCCTTGATCGTGAAAACTCCGATGGAAAACACTGCCCTGTGTATCGATAACCTTTGTTTAACATACATCTTTCCCAGTTATCATACATTCTATCTCTTGCAGCCCTTTGATCTTTATCTTCTGGCTGCATAGCCTCCTGAATATTTATTTGGCTAAAAACCGGATCGCCTTTTTCATTTCCCTTGCAATCAATAGAATCCAAAACTCGCTGCTCAGCACTGGTATCTGCCTTTACCCAAGATTCTATTCGTAGGGGACTGTCTTTAGGCCTAGGCCCCACAAGTATTACTGGATACGAGCAACCAGCCAAAAGGACGAACAGACCAATAAAAAACATTGTAACTCTCATTATCTCCATCCTTTCAATAAAATATCTAATACCTGCCAAGCTTCAGATGGCAATGCCTCTGACATAGCAAAAGGTGCTGATGGAAGAATCGCTATGGCACTCCATGTGTTGTATATCGTACTTTGTGCATCACTAAGTCCACGAGTGGTATTACCCTGCTCGTCATACAGTCCAGTAATACCTCCACCGATAGTATCGTGAGTACCCGCAAAGCTTTCCACCATGTAATCCCAGAAGCTGTTTGGCGCATAGGGTTTGCCTGCCATGGTTCCTTCAAACCCTTGCACTCCTCCAGTCAAGCCACTCATCTTCTGGCCGTCTTTGGTTTCCTGGAACTCTTCAAAAGTCATTTCTGCTTTTTTCGGATCATAAACAACCATGCCATTTTCCAACTTCAACACTGGGATGCCTTTACTATCCAAAACCTGATTCCCATTGGCATCTTCTAACGTTGCACAACGACTATTGTCCTTGCCGCAAATCAAATCCAGATCCACCCGTACACCGCCCAGCTTGATACCATCACCCCGTACACCGGCGCTGTCGCCGGAGATGTTGCTCAGTACCAGCGGATTGCCGTGCTCATCTTCGCCAACAATCACCCCGGCAAAGCGGCTGGAGCTTTCGATGCTGTACTGACGCATCTGATCCGCCGCTTCTTGCAATACCGCATGAGCAACAGCAGTATCCAGTTGGCCGGTTAGCGCGCCAATCACTGTTTTCATCACCCGCTCCTGAGTGTTGAGCGCGTTGATTTGCTCCTGAATCTCATCCTGTGCTGCGATATTGTCAGCATTGCGTTTCTGTTCCAGCAGCTCTTCCCGTTTATTCTGGACATAGGCGCTTACTGCATGACCCGCCTGTTGGCTAAAGGCCGTCATAATCTCCGCATTAGCCTGTACCACCCGCTCAAGTTGTTTGCCGTCCCAATTTTTATCAATGCCACCCGAGTCATCACCGGAACGTACTGCATCATTCAGTTTGTCCAACACGGCAGTGGCCGTCTGGCCTGTCAGTTCCTGCTGTGCCTTCAAGTCAGTAATAACGATGTCAGCCTGACTGATGCCAGAGCGAGTTACACCGCTATCGCTGCCCGAAATCTTGCTGACTGCCGAGCCCGTCAGGTCAGGTCTATAGCTGTTGTCCTGATCCGTTGTGGCGGCTGCCTTATTTTCTTGACCAATACCAAAGCCAACACTGGCCACCAGTCCGGATGAACTGGCTTTGTATTTGCTGTAATTCTCAATATCCCGCACCACCAAAGTTCCGGTTTCCAGTCGGTTAAGCCCGTCCTGTACCGCCTGCTCACTGCTGGCAATCACGGCACCGGTCAGGTCAGTGTGACCTTTAACCTTGAGCTGAAAACCGCCGTCGCCTGCCTGAATACCGGTTTGCTGGTTGACGCTGGCGTAATCACCCTGGGCTTTACTGCTGCTTTGGCTGGCACTGGCGGTGCTGGTACCGGCACAAAACGGTGGAATGCACAGGCTGACACCAGCGCTGGAGCTGCTTTGTTTGGACTGGTAGGTGCTGCGATCCTGTAAACTTTCCAGCAACAAATTGCCGCCAACCTCTGCGGTGACCTGTTCACCCGTGACCACTGCGCCCTGCAAGCGGGTATCGGCACCGGATTCCAGATGCACCTCCCGACCCGCTTCAACTTGGGTGTTACTCCACAGACTATCGTTGCCATCTGACGTGCCACGGAACTGGTTGGCCGCCAGTTCCAGCGTGAAGCCGTTTTGCGAACCACCCAAGCCAAACCCGACGCCCACACTCCAGCCTCCGCCACTTTCTTTACTGCTTTGTGTGGCGGTATTTTCTGCCGCACGCAGGAGAATGTGACGATCAGCAGCCAGCTTGATGTCCTGCTCGGCGGACAGGCGACTACCAATGATATTCAGATCGCTATCCTGTGCGCCGGTGGCCTGAACGTGAATATCACCTCCAGCTATCACGCTGCTTGCGGATACATTTTGCCCCTGCTGTGTGCTGTGGCTTTTGCTGTTGTTATTGCTCAGGTTAAGGCTGATTTTAATCCCGCCGACATTGCCGTTATACAATGCCTGAGCGCTGTCATAGGCGGCTTTGCCCTGCATGGCCAATGTGGCTGCGGCCAGTGCTTGCATACGCGGGTCATCAGTGCGTTCACGTGCTTTGTTGACCTGCTGCATGCCCTGAATGGCATTCACTACCGGAATACTGACGGTGCCACCGACTGCAGTGCGATTGGCGCTGCGTGTTTCTGAGTGACTGAGCTGATCATAGCCAGCCTCAATATTCACCTGCTTGCCCTGAATATGAATATCACCCTCAAGGGCCAGCACATTACTGGCGGTTTGTTGGTAAGTTTCACCCGCTTGCAGACTGATATTTCCGGTCAATGAAGCCAGCTGACTACCGCTTTGCTGAAGCGTTTCGCCTTGTGTTTTGACTGTTTGTTTCACCTGACCTGTGGCCGGTTGCCACCAGCTACCGACCTCGCCGGTTTTCTTGCGGCTGGATGATGTGGTGTTATATGAAGTATTTTCCGCGCTGCCAATATGCAAATCACGGCCAGCACTTACGCGCATATCACGCTCGCTAATCAGGGTGCTGCCCTGAATATCGGTATCACGCCCACTGTTAATTAACAGGTTGTCAGCACTGAGATAGCTGCCCACCGCTGTACCGCTGCCCTGTTCAGCGGCTTGCTGTTTTTGCGTGTGCGTCAACAAGGCATGATGGCTGAAGCCAAGCTTGCTTGAGTGCTTGCTCTGGCTTTGGCTGCTGTATTGCATGGCGCTGGACAGTTCAACGTCACGTCCTGCCTGCAACGCCATGTCACCCTGCGCTCGCAGGTCGCCTGCACTGACCTGCAAGTCCTGCCCAGCAGCAATCAGAATACTACCCGCATCGGCCGTTGTGCCAACAACCTGTGTCTGGCTTTGGCTACTGGTTTTTCCCTTGCTCGACAACAACCCCGATTTCGACTTGGCACTGGCCTGACTGCTGCTGTTTTCCGCTGCCAGCAACAGGATATCACCGCCTGATTGCAATTCAAGGTGCTGGCCCGCTTTAAGCTCTGCTCCCTGAGTCACAATGGCTTCAGCACCATGGATAAGCAAATCGCTACCAGCCTGGATGGACGATACGACTGCGGCACTGTTGTCACTTTCACTCATGCGGTAGCTTTTGCGGCCAAAACTGCCTTTTTTCTTTTTCTCGAAGAAGCTGTAGTCCAGATCCTGTTCGGCCAGCAGTTGCACTTTGCCGCCGGCGACCAGATAGGCTTCGTTACTGGCAGTTACGTTGCTGGAAATCAGCGTCAGATCATTACCAGAGACTGCAGCAAAACTGCCGCCGGAAATAACTTCTGTACCTTGTTGCTGGATCAGGTCACGCTGGCTGGTTCGCTTTTTACTTTTGCTGTAGTGGTGGCTTTCATTGGCTGCTGAGGCCAGTGTCAGGTCGTTGCCGGCCACCAGTTGCATGTCTTGTCCGGATTCGATGCGGCTGGCCACGGCGCTCAGATCGCGTCCTGCCTGAATGTCCAAGTTACCACCGGCGACAGTGTCGCTGATGAGTTGGGCCGTCTGACTGTTGAGGTAATGGCTACCACGGCTGATGCTGTGACGTTCTTCCACCGAGGACAGGCTGACATCACGGCCAGCCGTGATTTGCATATCGCCGCCGCTTGCCAGTACGCCACCCAAGTTGAGCACGTCACGACCGGCATTCAGGCTCAGGCTGTTGGCCGCTTCGATGCGGGCGGCATTGTCGGCGAAGCTGGTTTCCCAGCGGCTGGTGCCCAGAGCGCTTTCGTGACGGGTGATGCTGCGCTCGTTGAGGATGTCGCCGGTGCGGGCGGTCAGGTCTACATCACGCCCGGCCAAGATGCCGCCCTGGCGATTGTACAGGCTGTCTTCAGCCAGCAGGCTCAGGCGTTCGCCGGCCTGCATCAGGCCGCTATTTTGAATGGTTTGCGCCTGGGCGCTGAGGTTATTTGTGGCGCGTAGCGTGCCCTGGTTGCTCAGGTCGCCACCGCTGATCAGAGCCAGATCCTGGCCCTGAATCAAGGCACCATTGGGGGCCAAACGACCTTCCGCTTGAGCCATGTACAGTACCGGCACCAGTACCAGTTCGCCCATGACTTCGCGCTCTTCCATCCAGACGATGTCGTGGGTCAGGGCGGCCACCTGTTCGGCACTGAGGCTGATACCGACCGACAGGTTGAGGGCTTCCTTGCTGGCAATGGCGTTGTCCATCAGGTAACGGAACATGGCTTCGTCGCTGTCCAGACCGGCGATAAACCGCTGCCCCGTGCGGGCGACCCATGCTTCACGCATGAGTTTTTGCTCATACAAGCCGTCACCCAAGCGCTTTTGCATGTTTTCCGGGCTTAGACCCAGTTCGCCCAGTAAATAATCACTGCTGAGAAACTGGCGCATTTGCGTTAGAGCGGGGTTGGTTTCAATCAGGTAGTTATGCCCAGGGTTACGGTTGATGTTGAACAAGCCATTGCTACCCTGGGGCAATACAAATTCAGGAATTCCGACCGGCTGCTGCGTAAGATCGGTCATCTGCTGAGGGTTGAGCGGTACCAAAGTGGTAATATCACCATCGTCGCGACGCCCATCTGATACATAAATAAAAGATGGCCGAATCAGGCTGTTGTTGAGCTGCTCTTCTGCATCAATGTGTATGCTACCGGCAGCCTGCAGAGTCGCATGGTGGTACTCCACATTACTCAAAGCCGGTTCAGCGCGACTGTACTCACCATAAATATGGCTGTTAATAAAGCTGTTCAATTCACCAGCGATATTGCCTGGATTATAACTAGAACTACCGTGCCAATTACGGGCACTGAATGTGTTGGCCGCAGACACTTGTCCGGATGTTGAGCGTACACGATGGGATACCAGAACTCTCGACTGGGACACATCACCGGTTTGTGCTCCCTGGTTGTTCAGCCGCTGTGTATCAATATGCAAGTTACCGGCTGCAGCCATCAGGCTGTAGCGGTTATCCACCTGCCGGCCCTGCAGCCGCATATCGCCACCCGACAAGAGCATCGCTTGCGGACTGTTGCGAGTGACTTCTGTACGATCAATCTCATCCAGCCGAAAAAGTGAGTTTTCCTTATCACCGCTACAGTCAGTACAACCCACATGCACCAGCCGAGCTGAATATTTATAGGTGCGTGTAGCGAAATCCTCACGTGCGTTTTCAATCTGGGCAGCCTGTATCTGCAGATCATCCACAGATTCTACCGTTCCGGACAGGTTGCTGAACCGGCCGCCTATTCCGTTTTGTTCTTGCCCTGTAATCAGCACCCTGCCGAGGCTAAACATATCGCCACGTCGATTAATAATCTCCTCGCCGGTCAGTTGCAGATCACCACCGCTTAGAATCACTCCTTCATCATTGCGTATCTGCGCTGCGGTCAGCTGTACGTCTGCGCCGGCACCCAGGCTTCCGCTGTTGACAAGCGCTCCCGACCCGCTGTGCACGCTCAAGTCTTGTCCAGCCTGAATACGGCCCGCATTATTTAAGCCGCCTGACAGTAGAATGTCAGCGTCCGTACCCGCGGCCAATAACCCGTCCTCAGCATTGGTCACAGCGTTCGCCTGCACGGTGAGCTTGCGCTCTGCCAGCAGCACTCCATCTCCGTTATTCAGCTCCTGCGCTGCAATGTTCAGATCACCTTGCGATACGATGTGGGCCTGGTGGTTGTTTATATCATCTGCGTAGATGCTGCCCATAGTCGTGCTGCTGATATGGCCTTGCCTGTTATCCAGGCTGTGCACAGCCATTTCGAGCGTGCCATGACTGGCCAGCTCGCCACTGTTGACAACCTGCTCTGCCTTTACAACCACCTGCCCGGCGGACTGGGCTGTACCATCTGTTCGAATACCGGCCTCTGTAACCCCTGTGTTCTCGAAGCGCGTCGCCTCGATTTCGATCAGCTCGCCTGCTGCCAGACTGTCCTGCACACGCAGTGTTTGAGCTGTAATTTGTGCCTTCTTGCCGGCATAAGCATCCTTTTCAAGCTCAATACTCTCTGCAGTCAACTGCAGGTTCTGTCCGGCTGCTGCCCGTGCAATCACCAGCTGGCCATTGGCATCAATCCGGATATCACCGGCACTGGCGGCCATGTCGCCGGCCAGTTTCACGCCTACGCCAGCTTCGGTACCAACCAGCCGGATGGCACCGGCATACATGCCGCCCAGCGCCGAGCTGTCGATGGCCAACAAGGGTTGATCATTGACTGTGTCAGTTTTGGCAGTGGCTTTGAGCGTGCCCGCCTCCACCTGGTTACGGCCGGTGATGATGTTGAGTTCGTTGGCGTGCAGTTCGGCGTTGATTTTTGCGCTGCGGGTGATCAGGTCAAAGCGGCTGAGATTGGTGGCGTTGAGCCCTGCACCGGCAATTTCAATGTCGCCGCCGTTCACGTCATAGCCTTTGAGTTGCCCTCGCTCCAGCATCGGCTGACCGGTGGTCAGGGTGGCATGCGGAGTGTTGATAAAGCCGCAGCCATCGCAGGTAATGCCATGCGGGTTAGCCACAATCACATGCGCCTGTTTGCCCGCCACTTCAGTGTAACCCTTGAGCTGGCTGCGCTGGCCGCCAGTGACTTCATTCAGAATGGTGTTGGCGGCCTTGCCACCCAGCTGGCTGTTGCCAAAAATGATGCCGCCCAGTTGAGTGCTGGTTAGCTTGTCGGTGCTGTTGTTAAGGATTAGCCCCTGCTGACCTACGTTATAGTCAGTGAATTTGTTATGCGATAGTCCTTTGCTATTGGGGGTGGCAATATTAACCACTGGAACGCCGTTATTGGCCGAGGTAATGTGAGTGTTGCCACCGCCCTGATGATCCACGTTCAGGTTAGCAGCGATGCTGTGCAGGGGCTGCGCCCACATCACAGCAATCAGTAGCTTGGCAATGGTTTTAAACAAGGGGCTTTGGGTATTCATTTCACTATCCTGTTAAAAGAACACGTCGATGCGGAAATAAACCGGTCTTTCCTTGCGTTCAAGGGCGTCCGGGCGGGACAGGGTGTGGGCGCTGGTGAGCGACAGGGCCAAATGTTCGCCCTGTGCGCTGAATTCAAATGCATGGCTGGCCATGCGTCCGCTGCTTTCGTGGTTATATTTATCACCACGAATGGCACCCAGGTCGTAGGCCGCCAGCAGGCTGTATTGCTGCAGCAGGGGTTGTAACCAGTGCCAGGTGACTGGGCGGCTCCAGCGCAGTTGGTTACGCCAGTAGTAACCGCTGTCGCCGGTCAGGCTCTGGTCTTTGTAGCCACGGATGGAGTACAAACCGCCCAGGCTGAAGCGTTGTGGGCTGTAGAGCACATCCTCGCTGCGCTGGGCGCTGAACAGGCTGTCAACGCTGAAACGCTCACCGGCCAGCTGGAAGGGTTGCAGGTAGCTGGCGGTCAGGGTGTACTTGTTATAGCGGGCCACCGGCTGCCAGCCTTTGGGGTTGCCCTTGCGCTGGGCATCCAGTGCGCCGCTACCCCGTTGCCAACCCAGATCCAGGTTGAGAAAGGCGCTGCCAATGCGCCGGCCATGGTTAAAGCCCAGTTGATATTCAGTCAGGCGCTGGCTGGAGACATCCAGCAGATAGTTGTCCAGATAGTTGCGGCCGCGTATGTGACTGATACCAACATTCACGGCCGTTTTACTGGTGCTGTCACGGTGTATCACCCGCTCGGCGGTCAGTGCCTGAGTGGTGCTGACGCCATCGAGCACAAACGAAAAGCCCTGCCCTTCGGTGCGGGTACGGTAATAGCTGTGGTTATAGTGGTAATTGAAGGTCCACCAACCATAGGGCAGCTGATAACTCAGACCATGGCTGGCCGAGTGGCGGTAACGGTCACTGACCGCATCCTTGCTGCCGCGGATATTTAACTGGTCGGCCAACCCCAACGGGCTGTCCCAGGCCAGCCAGCTGCTCCATTGCTGCTCGCCGGTGCTGCGCTGGCCATCGTTATGGCGGCTCAAGCCCACACGCCAAGGTTTGCTGCGCTCGCCGCGAGCCACCACCCGGCTGCCACCGGCTTCCTCGCCGGGCTGTAAATCAAACTGCACCTGCCGGGACGGCAGCTGACCCAGCTGATCCACTGCCTGCTCCAGCGAGCGAATATTGAAAGCCTCTCCGACGTGCAGGGGCAGTACCATGCGCAGCTCTTGCGGAAGCAGCACGCCCGCCCCATCCAACGCTTCGACACGCCCTTCCATCACCTGAATGTGCAGCTGGCCGCCACCCAAGTCCTGGGCGGGTAGATAAGCCCGAGTCGTTACATAGCCGCGCTCAATATAGGCATGGGTGATGTCTTGCAGCAGCTGGTTGATCTGCGCGACTGTCAGGCATTGCTTCTGGTAAGGGGCGATCAAGACGGCCTGCACTGCCGGCTTGAGCAAGGTAACGCCCGCCAGTGCCACCTGCTGAATGTCAATACAACGGTCGTCCGCGGATGCAGTCACTGCGCCTGCATCGGGTAGAGCACCGGGCAGGCTTTGCAGTTCATCCAGCCGCTGCTGTTGCTCCTGCAGCAGTCGCTGCTGACGCTCACGGGCCAGATCACGGTCACCCGGCAAGGGCGCTGCCTGCAAGCCGCAAAGAGCGACACTGCATCCTGCCAGAACAGCAATGCGTAATATTTTTAGACTGACGGACATCCTGTCCCTCTCCTCAAATACAGCAGTACTGCTACATAGATCCGCTGGTTTTAACAGACAATCCCTAGAAAAATACCAAGGCGTGATAAACAGACTGGGGTGGATTCTAAATGAGCTGCAATGTTAAGCCATGTGCATAGATCACACTTTACTCATAAACAAACTGAAGGAGACGCTGAACAACCCCCCCTGTGTGTCAACCTAAGCATGACCTACACGGACAACCACTTGCCCAAAGCAGTCACCGAGGTAAAAGCTTTGGTAAAACGCTGAAAAAATACGCCAGAGCATCCTGGCCTACTTCGACCGACCAGGACTGCACTGCAAAGGCAAGCAAGAACAGCGTGCGCAGCACAACACTACCCCAGCCAGCAACCTAGCCTATCCTCTCAAACATCTTGTCCAAATACTGCTCTCTATCGTTGGTCATAAACAGCACGTGTTTGGCTTCTAGCTCTGCTTGTTGCGCGCCCCAGTCGAGCTGAGCATACTCAGTCCAAGACAGAATAAAGCTGTTCAAAACAACACCAGGATCAGCTAAGCGTTTCTCTACCGCTTTGATTTTTTGGTGGAACATAACTTTTTCGCTGCCTGGGCCTTCATGCAGCAAACCATGCGGCTCGATAAAGGTCACGTATTGCTTGTTGTCTTTGAGCATCCACAAAATAAAATCCGGGTAAAATCCCCCTGCTTCAAAAAAGCCTACCCCTTTGCCACGACTGCGGTTACGCAGTAAAAACAGCTCTACACCTTCTTGTTCGTTACGTTCTTGGTGCTGGTCACACCAGTCTTTCAAATCCTCAACAAACTGAAACTCGCTTTCATTAAGAGCCACTGGCTGGATAGCAATTTTGCTGCCTTTACGCAGGTGCAGTAAAGGTTGGAATAAATGCTGTTTGAGGTTCAGCGCGTTAATATCACCTACTTGCAACAGATCAGCTTTCCCCAGTGCTATCTCCGCTTTAACTTGCTCAATCGCTTGGATAACTTGCTCTTCACTGCCATCGACAATCAGCTGATAAAACTCTTCCTGTGGGATGTTTTCATCGGCTTGCGTAAGTTCCCGCAACTCTAAACGCGGCTCCATATAATCACGCTTAGCGTAATTGTAATAATGGTCGGCAAAACGCTTTAGCAGCTCAGTGGCCACTTGCTGCAACAATAAAATACCGGCGTAACTGTTTGGGTTAAGCCGTGCTTTAGGCAAGTACAGCTGGTACCAGCTGGAGTCCCTTAACAGTGCTTTAATGCCCTCTTTGCTGATATTGAGGTTGTACCAGCTACGCTCATTTTTAAAACGCTCCAGCTCAAAATACAATTGATCGTAATCTAAAAATGCCAAGTGCTGAGCACCTAACTTAACCGTTTCTTTGGTCACGGCATCGCTAGCATCACGTGAGGCAATGGCACCGATACGGGGATACCAATCAGCCACCACCCGGTTTTTTGTCAGGTAATCAGGAACACTATGCAGACTTGGGATACGGGCATCGGTTTTAAAGTCGTATTCTTTGCCGTCGTCATCCTTACGCTTAGGGCGCAGAATTTTTAGCTTCTTACCAAAATCGTGCGTCACATTTAACCGGATCTGAATGACCTTACGCTGCTCATTCCCTGGCAACCCCTCGTCACTTAAGAACTGACGGAACTTCTCCATAAAGTCAGCTTTGATACCAAACACATTCAGTGTTTCCAGCTCTTCAATATAAGGAGGTCGAACAGTTGCCTGAGAGTGACCCGAGCGCTTCAAACTCCACTGGTAGCCTTTCAAGCGTACGCCGCGACCAAACAGCTGGATAATCTGTGCGCCCTCGCTGGAGCCCACATGCATTAAGCCCAGGGTACTCACACGCCAACAGTCCCAGCCCTCAACAAACTTCTTGGAACCAATCAATAGATTCACCGGCGAATTGGATTCTTTCACACTGGCAAACAGGGTATGGGTAAAATCGCTCTCAGCTATAGCCAATGGAATAGCTTGCTGATTAGCAAAGCTACTGATGTGGTCACACAACCCTTTGGCATCCCCCACACTGATCAAACCAAAGGGTGTTTCTGCGTTACCAATACGTAAGGCTATCTCACCCGAATCGCCTTTAACGCGCTCCAGTACGAGTTGACCACCTGATTGGTTGTTAAATACACGCTGCAAAATATCACGGTATAGCTCTGCTACCTTTTCACCTGCATTGATTTTTTTTGCTAAATAATTAAATGCGCTATCAAAAATATCATTGCCGTTGGCATCGAGTAAGCCCGTGTCCTGGCCCTTACCGGTCAATAGCTCATGCACACGGCTTATAGCTTGCGACTCGTTACCTAAAAACTCAGCAATAAACTGAATAATCAACGCCACGTCTGTCGCCACCAGCTGCTCATCTTTGCCCAGCTTGCCAGACGAAACAGTGCTACCCACGAACACCCAGAGTGGCTTTTCTATATTGAAGTCACTGAGCTGATGTTTTTTATCGTCATAAATGCACAGCTGCTGATAAAACTTCAGCAAGCAGGCCGTGATATAAAGCGCACGGGTTTCTTCGAACGACCGCGGCAAGTTGAGAATTTGGTAATCTTTGCCAAAACCATCTTCGTAAAACCAGCGGTAGGAATAGTCAAACAGCACGGCTTTGGCGTAATCATCTTCATGACCGGTTCCAGATACGGCTTGATCAAAAGTCGCCGAGTACTCAAAACTAAAGCCTTTGTCACACAGGCTGGCGCGGCGGTGAAACCAAACGCCGGTTTCATTTTTATTGCTTAAGCCACGGTGCCCTTCATCGACGAGCAGTAGGTTTTGGTCACCTAAGCTGCGCGTAGCAATAGTGTTTGGGCCTTCTTTGTCAGCCAGCTTGGTAATTTCTAAGGTGTCCACATGGCCTAAACCAGCAGCGGCACCAAACAAGCCACCACGTGATGCTAAATATTCGCCAGCAGAAATTCCGCTTTCGTGAAATTCATCTCTATGCTGCTTTGATAAATCTGAGTTTGGGGTTAACAAAATAATTCGCGACAGCGCATTCGCCTTGCCATACTGCGTGGCGTAATGGCGGTATTGCAGCACGTTGACATGCATTAATAAGGTTTTGCCGCTACCCGTTGAGTTTTGCAAGCAGATTTTATTCAGGTCTTCTAGCTCATAGGCTGGTACATCGGCGTAATCACGCCAGTGCTGATTAAAGCGCTCGACAAAGCCATTTAATGCAGCAAGCAACACATGGCTATCGTTGAAAAACCGGTCTAAGTAAACTTCAGTAAACAGCAGACTAAGCCACTGGTAATACTTCCACACAATCGGCCGATGACGTTTTTCATTAATCGCTTGCGTATGGCGCACAATATTTTGCTCATAGGCCATAAGCTGATCACGGCTGATTTGTAAATCATTCAGCTGCACGCCTGCATGACTGAACAACGGACTGTTAGCGAGGTGATGGAAAAAATGATGCAAATTATCCGTGTCTAAGCCTTCTAAACTTGGATTACGGATAGGTTCAGCCAGCTTATGAAACGGGCGAATCGTTTTACCCTGCAGCTTATGTTCAGCCAAAGGGTCAATACCAAACAGGCTTATCAGCCACTGGTTTAATACCAGCTTATTACGAAAGGCGAGTTGCTTTTTAGTAGACTTTCTAGTGGTTTTTTTAGCCATGTTATTTATCTTTTAACTCTTGCTGCAGGTGTTTCACTACTTGCTCAAAATCGCTGGGCTGCTGGTCTGTTTGCTGAATACGCAGACGGTGAAATTTTTCATATTCAAGCTCTGCATGTTGCTTAGCCATCTCGTGGGATATTTTACCCGCATGGGTTAACACATCACGGTCATTCCAGCTCTTCGAAATAATCAAAGGGCTGGTCAGGGTTTTTTAAGCGCTCGTCATCCAGCAAAAAACCCTTGCGGATAAACTCAGACAGCTGCTGGGTTGCCCAAATACGAAAGCGTGTGGCTACACGGCTTTTCACACGGTAGCCAACGGAAATAATCATATCGAGGTTGTAGTAATCAACCATGCGAGCAACTTGGCGTTTGCCTTCAGTTTGAACTATCCGGAATTTCCGGATAGTTGCTTCAGATGCAAGCTCCCCTTCGTCGTAAACATTCTGAATATGCTCGTTAATGGTGCGTACATCCTTTTGAAATAGTTCGGCCATTAGCTTTTGCGATAGCCATACCGACTCATCTTCAAAGCGCACATCAAGCTTCAACTTACCATCTTCGGCTTGGTAAATTAAAAACTGGCCTTTGGCCGGATCTGGCGTTTCGGTGATTGTGTTATCCATCTTGTTATCCTGCTTAAGCTCAGCCACTTGCCTGGTTCTAGTTGTTAATCTGCCAAAAACCGTCTTTACGACCGCCTTTGCGCTCTAACAAGGCTAATTCCCTTAACTTTTTAATGTTATTTTCAACGGCGGTTGTGCTTATTCCTAACTGCGCTGCCAGCTCTTTTATGGTGACTTTATGATCAAGCATAACCAAGCTAAGAATGGCCTGCTGGCTATCGCTTAGCTCTTTACCCAACTCTTTACCCAACCTATCTTTGTTAATAAGTTGGGTAAAGGTATTGGCGATGGTTTCCAGCATAAACTCAACAAAAGCGGCGCAATCGGTTTGCGCTGTACTTTGTGCAATGGCCTGGTAATACGCCTGTTGATGCTGATAAACCAGTGATTCAACAGGCAAATTGGCAAAAACAGGGTTCCAGTTTGCCAAAATGATACTTTGCCACAGCCTGCCCATACGGCCATTACCGTCCGCAAAAGGATGAATAAACTCAAACTCATAATGAAAAACCGCGCTGGCAATCAGGGCATGGTGCTCCGTATTATTTAACCAAGCGAATAAGTCCCGCATTAAACGAGGAACCTGCTTGGCAGGTGGCGCCATATGAACCACTTCTTGACCACTCATCACGCCCACGCCACTACTACGATACTGGCCCGCCTCATCCATAAGGCCAAGCATGAGCAGTTGATGCGCGTGTAATAAATCTTCTTCTTTGAGTGCATTAAACTGTGCAAAGCGCTCATATACCGCCAAAGCATTTTTAACTTCTTGCACCTCACGTGGCGGGGCAATCACCGGCTTGCCCTCAAGCACGGCGGTAATTTGCTCTACACTTAAGCTATTACCCTCAATCGCCAACGTTCCTTGAATAGTACGGATTTGATTGGCGCGTCTTAAGCGTAGCGCTTGAGCTTTATTTTCACGCTCGTCATAACGCCCCAGTTGCTCACTGATGGCGGCAACCAGATTCAAGATTTTTGGGGTAAGGGTTAAAGGCGGTTGATAACTGCCCATCATTTGCTCCTTCAGTAAACAGCAGACTAAGCCACTGGTAATACTTCCACACAATCGGCCGATGACGTTTTTCATTAATCGCTTGCGTATGGCGCACAATATTTTGCTCATAGGCCATAAGCTGATCACGGCTGATTTGTAAGTCATTCAGCTGCACACCTGCATGACTGAACAACGGACTGTTAGCGAGGTGATGGAAAAAATGATGCAAATTATCCTTGTCCAAGCCTTCTAAGCTTGGATTACGGATAGGCTCAGCCAGCTTATGAAACGGGCGAATCGTTTTGCCCTGCAGTTTGTGCTCGGCCAAAGGGTCAATACCAAACAGGCTAATTAGCCACTGGTTTAATACCAGCTTATTGCGAAAGGCGAGCTGTTTTTTAGTGGGTTTTTTAGCCATGTTATTTGTCCTTTAGCCCCTGCTCTATTTGCTCGATGCTAGGTAAGCTGGTTTGCAGCTTTAGATTATGTCCCCAAGGCAATTGTCCAACAGCCTGTTGGACAATTGTTTGATCTGGCCACGCTTCAGCAAAAGCACGCATGTACATTAGATTGGCACGAGAAAACCCTTTCATCTCAGGGAAGGCAACTCGCAAGTCATGAGAAAGACGCTCAATCACTTTAGCACCCCAGCCTTGCTCCTCTTGGCGCTGTAAAATATCTTGGCCAATTTGCCAATACAACACCACCAGCTCACGATTCACCGCCCGCGCTGCACGTTGTTGAGCAGTTTGAATACGGCTTTTTAAGTCACTCAACCAGTTACCGTAGCTTTCAGGCATGGTTGTTAATGAAACAGGAGAATTTTCTTTTTTATCAGTCGTCATTTAAGCGACCTCCGCTTTGTTTGGAGGTGTCAGTTTGTTGAAATAATTTAGGTAGCTTTACTTCAGGACTCCCCTCACAGTGAACTGTAAAATATTTTTTGACGGTTGCCTTCGACGCTAGCTCACTTTCTTCGGCTTGATAGATTAAAAACTGGCCTTTTGTTGGTGCTTTTTCAGCATCAATTCTCATATTTTATATTTCTTTAATTTTTTCTCGTCTACAAAATATAAATTCTGTTTTGTTCGTGTACACGCGACATAAAATTTATTTTTTGTCGTTGCTGCCAACTCATTTAGAGTGTTATTTTGATATGCCTTTAACGTAGCGGGGTTAAGCACAACACAAACATCCACAAAGTCATCAAGTCCTTTTACATTACCCCAATTATCTGTATTTCCAGGATACTTACTGCTATTTTGATAAAAAAGTTTAACTACGTTGTCATTCTCGAATAAAGCATCCACATCTTTGCAACTATCTACAAACTTAATATTTCCAGATGTGGCTTTATGAGAATCAATATGTATACCTAAGTTATCCGTAATAAAGTCACATACCTCTGACGGACAACGATAACTATTAGAAAGCAAGATAATATCTACTTGATAACCAGATTTTTTTAGTTTCTTACAGTATTTGTCGAAACAATCATGCAAACCCTTTTGAGTATTTCCATCACTGCTTGTACCAAATGTATGCTGATAAAAATCACCAACTAAAACCACTTCAGATTCAAACCCAGATAACTGGCAAACAAAATTAAAATCATTTGCAGCGAAGTCCTGAATCTCATCAATATAAATACAGTCAAAATATCTCTTTAATCTATCGAGCACATCTGGCATTAGCTCAAATTCTAGTAGCAGCTTTGAAATACGGTTAGAGTAAATCCGTTGAAATGAGTCAATATAGTGCTCTCGAGATTTTTTATTGGTATACAGTATTTGTGGAGGGATTTGTTGAACAAAATTAATTCCTTTTAAATTCAATTCATACCCACACAAAGGCTTCAAGCAATAGGAGTATATAAAAGTAAAATAACTAAGTATTTTGATACCTTCTGGTATATAGCCATATTTACTTATAATTCTATTTTTTATATTACGAGTATTGTTATCTGTATAAGTGATTAACAATGCCCTACTATTTTCTTTTAACTGGTCGATGATGTAGGTGGTTTTGCCAGCACCTGCTACAGCCAAAACTACTCGTTTATCCATCGAATAGCCTCTTCAATATAACTAGGAGCTATTAAGTTAGCTGCATGATTTTCAACTAATCTAAATGCAGCCTCTGACTTGTTATTTAACATCGACTGTAACTGATCTTTAGACTGGAAAAGATCAGAGCATGCACTTGTATTATCCTGATAGACGCAGGCCTCGAGGGTATACCTTGTATTATCTTCGTCACTAAAAACCTTGATAGAGTCGTTGGTATGAGTTCCATATCGAACCACACAGTTTTCTTGATAATTTTTATCATTGTCTGTAATTACAGCTGTTTTTATTCCAAGTATTTTTGCTACTTCCATATAGCGCTTAAAGCTTGTTCCTCCAACAGAAATAATAGTCACACCATCATCTTCATGCGTGCCGCCTGATACATTTTTATAAAACGCTTCAAGAAGCATATATTCAGCATCACCTTCAATTAGAATTACTTTTTGTGATAAAGCGAACTCTAAGAAATTATGGTTAGGTGCCTTCATAAAAAACTTGGCCGTATCTTTATCGAGACACTCTAACGTTAATGGTTTATTTTGACTCTCAGGTGCAAGTAAAAAAGATTGCCGCAGATCTAAACGAGTACTAATTAAGCTACTGTGAGTTGCAATTATTTTCTGGCCTTTCTCGGTCTCTTCAATTCTTGAGATGAGTTTATGCATATTAGTAAAACTCAGGTGGTTTTCAGGCTCTTCAATAAGTAATACTTCTATAGCAGCTTTATCTTTATTTCTGGATAAAGCAAAGTCTGTTTTAACGAAGCACTGCTGTCCTTTACCTCTCTGCTCTAAAGGCACGTCATCCTTAGTAAGGGTCAAATCAGACTCTAAGCTGTACTTTGCACCAGAACGCACATCGAAAATATAGTCATCCATTGTTGCATTTAGTGCGACTAAATGCTGGTTCTTAAAATTACCTTTAGCTTCTCTATACTGATTATTAAGCTCTGCTCTTGTAATTGGCTCTGCTGTGGACTCAAACACTCTTTTAATGTATTCATTATTAGCATGTTCAGAATTAATTTGAGTGTTATCAATCAATAACGTTTTTAAAGCTTTTCGGTACCCTGTATAACCCTCCCCAGAAAAGGCAAAGAAGTTGATACTGTAAAACTCATAAGGAAAAGAATTGGAATTGTTTTTTAAGGCTTCATTAATTTCTTGAATCAAGTTTTCATCTGGAATACAGCTAAGGTGCAATCCTGTGGTTTCGATATTTTCAGTATTGTACTTTCCATTTAACTCTTGAACATCTTTAGCTAAAAAAAGCTCAGCATGCAGCTCAGGTAATTGCTCAAAGGTTTTTATCTGTAATTGAAGAAAATCATTGACTGCATCCTTATTTAAAAGAGCATCCAATCCTAAATTTTCAACTTTATATCTACTTCCAGAGGCAACCAATTCAATAGCCTGAAGAACACTACTTTTACCCGACTCATTATCGCCGATGAGCGTATTCAAGCCTTTATGCAACTCAAACTCGAATTTTTTGAATTTTTTAAAGTTTTTTAGCTTTATTTTTTTTATATATTGCATTATCTACCCCTCCACATCCCACATGCGTTGCATGAATTCTTCTTCGATTAGGCGTACTTTCCAGCGGTCTTCTGCTTTTTTGAGGTTGGGTAGGTTGTTGCTGCCATTGACGTAGATGGTGGCGTATTCAAAGTCGCGGCTGTTGATGCGGTGGGCTTTGAACCATTCATCGAGTACGAGGTTATCTTGTTCTAAATCGCCGGTGAGTTTGCGCCACACGATTAGTACTTTATCGCGTGCGCCATTGTTTGGGTTGGCGGGGTCTGCTGGCAACCAGCCTTCGATTTTACGCAGCCACCAAGGGCCGTTGTCGTCTTGCTGTAAGCGGCCATCGAGCACTAGGCGCGTGGTTTGACCTTGTGGGGCATGAGCGTCTTGTACGCGCTTGAACTTAGCGTTAAAGCCTTGCGGTGCAGCGGTATGCTCGACGCGTAAACCAATTAAGTAGTTAAAGGTTTCGATTAAATCAACCGTGCGCTCGACGCTTTCATCGCTGCCTGGCTTTTTCACTTCTAGGGTGTAAGCCGTTGGGTCGGCAAAGGCATCAATATTGAGCAAGGATTGACTGCCGCGGGTTTCAACGTCCAGCATGTAGTTCAGCATGTAGTCTTGCTTGAGCGGGCTATTGGCGTCGATGGCACGCTGGCGCACAGGGTCAGACGCTAGGCGCAGGTTATTAAGCGTGTCTTCGTAGGATTCCAAGCGGATGTATTTAAAACAGTGGGATATACCTGTATCACGGGCGGCGGGCTTACCGTTTTTCCATTTCGAGGCATAAGCGACTTTGGCAAGACGGGGCTTGAGTACGGTATCAAAATGGTTGCCCATTTCAGCGAGGATGTATTTACGATTACCATTATCTTCGCGGTTTAAATCTATAACTGCATGACCTGTTGTGCCTGAGCCAGCGAAGTAATCAAAGGTTAATTGGTTTTCAGAACCAGTCATTGAAGAAATATAGGAAATCAATTTTGGCGGCTTTGGATAGTGGCTATACTCACAGTCCATACTTTTTAGCATGGCCCGCGTGGACTGAATGGTGCCAACCCCCTTTATAGTTGACGTCACATAGCTTTGCTGTATATCTCTTTTTTTTACGGCTTCAATAGCACCGGTATTCGTAATTAAGAAAGTAGTACTTTGCCCTTTACTGTCTAATACAGGTTGTAAGTTATTATTGATGAAATCTTCACAAAGTGACTTTGAGCTCCATCCACTTTCACCAGTTACCTCGTAGATCAACTTATAGTTTTCTACGACCACATCAGAGCTGTAACGTGGCCAAGTGACATCACTTTTACTAATAGTTCCACGCTCAAAGCTAGCAGGAAACCCTGGTGGTAAACTGACCCCACTTACTGGATTTTTAGGCCCGTTTTTAATTATAGTGTTTCTTATCTCTGTGTTGAACAGCTTGCTAGTTTCGGAAATTGAAGGATCAATTACAGGCGGTAGTGCAAAATCTTTTTCTTTAAGGGCGTAAGAGACAACATATTCATGTGCCATCTTGATTTTTGCTTGATTATCAAAGTTACCCTCAGCAAGCCAGACGAAATCCGCAAGTGAGTTTTCTTCTCCAAAAATATTCTTCAGTATTATTTTTAAATTATGTAATTCTTTTTCATCAATACTAACGAATATAGCTCCAGTCTTATTCATTAGGTTAGGTGTGCTTTTTAGCCTATTGAATAGCATACATAACCAAGATGAATGTTTATAAGAGTCTTTGTATGGAAAGCCATCTCCACCCGTATTGTAAGGAGGATCAATATAAACGCATTTAACCTGCTCTCGATAACGCTCTTGTAATAACTGCAACGCCTGAAAGTTCTCCGAATGCACCAGCAACCCATCACACTGCTCATCAAAGTCTTCAATGCTAGCCAACAGCTGAGCTTTAAATTCTTCACTAAAAAACTGCGTATCCAGCAATAAGTTTTGGTTGGCTTGTAAAAACTCTAACGTTAACGGATTACTAAATGCGGGCGTGCTGAGGTCGCCTTGAATGTCATCAATGGCAAACAGCTGTATCCACTCTTCTAGCTGAGCTTGGTTGGCACAGATTTCTGGGTACAGCTTTTCGGGTACGCGATCAAGGGTGATGCAGTAGTTGGTTTCGGTAACAAACTTTTTCTTCAGCCATAGCTTTTTCTGAAAGTCTTCCAACTGGGCTAAAAAGTCGATCAGCTTATGGGCAATTTGACGTAGCACTTTGATTTTACTGAGGTAGCTTTCAACCGCTGGGGCGTCGGCATTTTCAATATCATCTAAACGCATCACTTCGTTTTTAATATAAAAATCCAGCTCACGGCGTAAAAAACTGCCCAAGTCTTTATGGATAAAATAATCCATAGTGTTACGGCTGGTGTACTGATTGATGTATTTCGCCAGTAGCGGGCGTTGTTTGATTTTGTCTGTGGGTGCAGGCGTGCTAAGCAGCGTTAGGTAGTCGGCGGGTAAACTATCTAGCGCTTTGGCCGCAGCAAGAATTTGGCGGGTGATGTGAAGGTTAGGCAAGTCGCCTTTGTTGCTGGCGCCAAACTCTTTTTTTACGGCCTCTTCTTGTTCTTTAGTCAGCGCGTCTTGGCTGGAAAGCACGCGGTATTCAAAATTGACGATAAACTCATTGGCATCATTAAGCGCCACCGGCTGAGCCGTATGCAACACAAATTCGCGTTTGGCGTTATCAGCCGCTTTGATATTGCCGTGTTCACCTTCGCTGGCATCAACAATCTGAAAATGCACTTTGCGCGATTCCGTGCTTTGCCCAAAATCTAAGCCGTCTTGCGCTTGCACTTCTTTGGCTTGGCGCAGATCAAAGCTGAAATTACTGAAATACTCCGCCGACTTAATATAATACTGGTCGGCGTTAGCCCAGTGCAGCTTTACTTCTTCGCCGTTGTAGGGAATGGCATAGGGTGCAGCATTACTGGCCGTTTCACGGGTGTAATAACGGCGTGAAATAAAGTCACCGTCATCATAATAGCGCTCAAAAAAACGATACAAATGATCGTATACCTGCGCTTCATTGCTGCCGCTTTCCCGTGCTGCATCGTAAGCGGCTTTAGCTTCTTGCACGGGTTTGGTTTCTTCTGGGTTGGGCGCACCAAAGTCTTTCGCTTGCTGAATCGCCGCTTCGTACTTACCCCGGGCTGTCGCAACTTGGTTATCATCCGCCTGACCAAAGGCATTGGTAATAATGGTTAGCAGGTCTTGGTCTATAAACTGCTGAATTTCAGCCGCTTTGGCGTGCATAATGCGATAAAAGCCAAAGTCTAAATCGGGCTGATTCAGCTGAAATAAATCAGAAAGCTTATTAACCAGTTTTTCGCGAAGCTTTACGACCTGTGTCATGGTGTTTCCTAAATAATTTCAAAATGCAGTCTAACGGAGCGTTGATAAGGATTTCATGTGTTTTAGAAGCGCATCGCTTCCTAATCACTTCATTTGTTTTTGTTTGTACGCATTATCGCCTTTGGTAATAGCGGCTTTTGGTTACCTGCACAATTATAAACTACTTCTGCTACGGCTTGTTTATGGGCAGCATAACTCATTTCCCCATTTAGCCCGCTCTTTGGCATTGTAAAAACGCCATTATTTATCGGGCTGCTCTGCCAGCTTTTGCAGCCCTTTATCTGCTAGCAATAAGCGCATTTGCTGTATAGCCGTTTTATTTAACAGTGCCAAACGTTTAGTTTGCTCGATGCCTTGTTGAATAAAATGTGCATTGAGTGTTTCTAAGTTAGCCAAGCAAACTAGTTGTGAAACATTAGCGTAGTCGCGGATGTTGCCTTCTTTGTCTGGGTTTTTATCTCGCCATTGCTTAGCGGTTTGCCCAAACAATGCCATGTTTAACAAATCTGCTTCTGTGGCGTATACCAACGAAACCTGTTGAGCAGTCAATGCAGTAGGAATCAAGTTCTCTTTTACTGCATCGGTGTGTATTCGATAGTTAATCTTGGTTAATTGGCGTTTAACACTCCATCCAAGGTGCTCTTGCTCTACCTCTTTAAGGCGTTGAAACTCTTTAATGAGATATAATTCGAATTCAACCGATATCCAGCTAGCAAACTTGATTGCTATGTCTTTGTGCGCATAAGTGCCACCATAGCGCCCCGCCTTTACAACAAACCCCTTGGCATGCGTTGTTTCAATCCATTTACGTGGTGATAGCGTAAACGCATTTGATCCCGCTTGATTTTTAAACCCCTCGAATTCGATGGGTTTAAATTCAGGATTGTAAAGCGTCTCCCAGATACCTAAGAATTCGATAGTGTTGCGATTGCGCATCCAGTTACCGATAGCCGCGCTACTATCGTCTGTTTTGTGTTTGGCAATATCAGTAAGAGAAATAAAATCGTGTTGCTCTAATCGGAAGACTGTTATTTCACTGCCTTGCACTTGTATTTTAGTATTTTTCACCCTATTGATTGCCTTTATTAGGTTAGCTGCCAACGAATTTCAAATAGCGTTTGGTGACTGCTTTGTTGGTGCATACGCTTTTCAAGCGCGGCTATTAGCGTGTCGCGGCGCTCTTCAATTTGGTCTTCTACATCAAATACTTGCTCACGCTGGCGGCGTTGCTGGCGTTCGAGCTTTTTGATGTCTTCTTGTGCGGCTTTTTGTTCTTCAACACTTTGTGCTTGGCGGGCCTGTCTTTTTAGGTCGCGCAATTTAAGCTTGGTGTCTTCCAGTGCTTGTTCTGCCGCTTGTATCTGTTCATCGGCCCAGGTTTCTAGCTTTTCTTGTTCACGCTTGAAGTAATGATTGTTCTCTTCCAGCGCTTGGCTCAGTGTGGCTTGTAATTGCCGTGCTACCTGTTGCGTAAAGCTTGCCGGTGGTTCAGTCGTTTGGGTGGCAAGCACTTCAGCACTTAAGTTGAATAGGCGCTCACAGGCCTCGGTATCGAGTATTTCGCCTTCATCGGTACAGGCGCTGAACACCAGATGTTCTTCACGCTGGAAGCTATCGAGCTCTAGTAAGTTAAGCTCTAGCCAGCCTTGAGCGCTTTTAAGATTTTCAAGGACGGAGATTTTGCCTTGATAACCAGAAAGGTCAAACTGTATTTTGACCAAAGGACAAGGCAAGCTCCTACCCCTGCTAAGCACGTGCTCGCCTAAAGGGTGTGTTAAGCGATAGGTATGGCTGTGCTCGGCGGCGGTTTTGCCTTTTTGAATAAGTTGATAGCGCCCCTGAGGCGAGGCTACGCTTAGGCTTTTATGCAGTTCAAAGCTTAGCTCGTGCTCATTAAAGCTGGCCTGCTCGCGCAAGATAAAATGGGTGAGCTGCCAAAACATACGCTGGATGCGGTCTAGCTGCTTTATGGCGTTGTCTTGTTGTACTTTGAGCAGCTCATGCACTTGTTCATCAAAGTTTTCAAGCAGCTTGGCTTCGGTTTCTTTGAGCTTTTCGGTGATGCTGCTTTCTAATTCTTTTTGCAGCTCATCAAAGCCGTGTTGAATAGCTTCTGGGCTACGGCAGGTGTCGTAAATGGCTGCGATACGTTTTTCAAAGTCCACACCCGATTCAAGACGGCCAAGCAGCTCATCGGATGCACCAAATACGCCATCAAACAGCGCAAATTTAACGGTAAGCAATTCCAGCACCCGCTGGTCCGCTTCGTTACGCTGGTTTAAAAAGTTGATTACTACAACATCGTGTTTTTGTCCGTAGCGGTGGCAACGACCAATACGCTGCTCTACGCGCTGTGGGTTCCAGGGTAAATCGTAATTAATCACCAAGCTGCAAAATTGCAAGTTAATGCCTTCGGCAGCGGCCTCGGTAGCAATTAATATTTCGGCGTCGGTTTTGAAGTAATCAATAATAGCGCTGCGCCGGTCTACGGCTGGGCTACCGGTTAGCTTATCGCTGCCTTGGTGGGTTTTAAGCCAGCGTTGGTAAATACCAGTAACGGCGGCACTGGTGTTGGTGCCACTAAAATTTACAACCTTTCCAGCATAGCCATGCTGTTCAAGGTATTGATGCAAATAGTCTTGGGTGCGCCGTGATTCGGTGAAAATCACGGCTTTACGCTCTGCACCTAGTTCATGCATACGCTGAAAGCCAATGTCTAAGGCTTTGATCAAGGCGTGGGTCTTAGCGTCGCTGTGGATGCCTTGAGCCAATTCACGGTAGCTTTCTAGCTCGGCTATTTCCCCTTTGAGCTGAGTTAGGTCGATTGCTGGCTCGGCCGTATCACCTTCTTCAAGCTCCAGTTCTTCTAGCCATTCTGCGTCTAAGTCTTCATCATTTAAAAACTGCTCGAGCCAATCTTGCTGCTGTGTGCTCGCTGCTTGTTGCAGGCTTTTGAGGCGTTTTAACAGGGTATTGAGCGTTTCAATAACAGCCTCGGTGGATGAGGCCAGTAGTTTACGAATCACTAAAGACACTAAGTGCCGTTGACGCCAGGGTATGCCGTAGCTATCGGCACGGTGTAAGTAACCGCTGAGTAGGTCGTATAATTTTTGTTCTTGGTCGCTGGGGTTAAATGGAACGGTAATGGCTTTGCGCTCGGTGTAGTTAATGTATTCGAGCACTTGGCGACGCAAGGTGCGTTTACTGAATTCTTTTAAGCGGTGGCGTAAGCCCGTAATGTCTGGCTCACCGTGCATAAATTGACGACGGAAGCTTTTAACATCACCGAACAACTGTTCATCAATAATGGTCGATAGGCCATACAATTCAATCAGTGAGTTCTGTAGCGGTGTTGCGGTAAGGAGTAGCTTTCTTGAACCCGCAAAGGCCATTTTAATTGCTTGGCCTGTTTTGTTGCTGTCGCGGTGCGCGTTACGCAGTTTGTGCGCTTCATCGATCACCACTAAATCCCACGGCGTAGTGCGCAGCTTGTCTGCCATGCGTGCGGCATAGTTGAACGAAATGATGCTGATCGTCTCTTGCTCAAACGGGTTATACACACCGGCTTTGCGCAGGACGTTGTAGGTTTTGGCATCCAGCACTTGATTGGGCAGTTGGAATTTTTCGCTAAGCTCATTAGCCCATTGCTTACGCAGTGCTGCTGGGCAAATGATGATTAAGCGTCTGCGCCTTTCTGCCCAGTATTGGCACAGCACCAGTGCGGCTTCAATGGTTTTTCCCAAACCCACTTCATCGGCTAATAACACGCCTTTGCTGAGCGGGTTCTGTAAGGCAAACAAGGCGGCATCAATTTGGTGCGGATTGATATCTACTTCAGCATCGAACAAAGACGTAGAGATACGGTCCATATCGCCGCCACGACGTTGGCGGGTCAGCTCATAAGCGAAATACTTGGCGTGGTAAGGCGTTATGGGCATTCAAGCAAATCCTTTGGCTGGTTCAGAAAAAGCTATTTAAAAACACTGAGTGTACCTAAAAATGCTTTATGCTGCTTTGAACATGCAAATCCAACAATTCCCTAACCGCTGTGCGCTTAGGATTTGAGGATGATCTTGGTGGCAAGTAGTACTTTGGCAGAAAGACTTACAATCGCTATTGGCGATATAACATGAGGATGGGCTGATTTTTCAAACACATTCTTAGTTGCTGCGGTGGCTTATAAAGCGCTCTAGAGCGTTGCTTCTTAGTTAACCTTTGGCAAATCAGCCCAGCGGGTTGTATAGGCGGGAGAAAGGTGCTCGCGCTTCATTTGCCAAGTGTTCTGCATGCCTTGCCGAGCTAGAAACACCTTACCCAAACCGCTTTGGTTGATCTCATCCAGTACCGCCATCAGCTTTGTACTGTTAGGACGCTGCTCAACTTCGTCAAACAAACCCGGCTGGTAGGCATCGTGATCATAAAAATCAGACAACATCACCCCGCCTTTGCTGTAGCTGTAGCCTTCGCGCCAAATACGCTTGAGTAATTGCAGCGCGAGGACATTGAATTCCCGCGTGTCACTGCTCGGCAAGATCAGCTCACCGGTGGCTGAGTTGCTGTACGTTTTTTGACTTTCTTTAAATTGACTGGTCTGGACAAAAACCGTCAGCATCTTGGCTTGTTGATTCTCTTGGCGGAGCTTTTCCGCGGCGCGTGCTGTGTACTGCGCGATTGCCTCGCTCATCTGCTCAAGGGTTGTAATTCGGCGACCAAATGAACGGCTGCACATGATCTGCTGTTTGGTTGGCGGCAGCTCTTCGAGGTCTAAACAGGATTCACCGTTCAGCTCGCGCACAGTGCGTTCAAGCACTATAGAAAAGGAGTTGCGAATTGTCGCAGGAGCACATTGAGCTAAATCCAGCGCCGTCTTAATACCCATGATTTCCAGACGTTTGCCAAGCCTGCGCCCCACCCCCCATACATCAGTGACAGGGGTAATGGCCAACAGCCGCTGCTGCCGCTCGTACTTGGTGAGATCAACAACACCACCTGTGGCGGGGTATTTTTTTGCTGCATGGTTAGCGAGCTTCGCCAACGTTTTGGTCGGCGCTATACCGATGCACACGCTTAAACCCAGCCACTGCGCGATGGTCTCTTTAATATTTTGACCAAACTCTAGCAGCGACACAGTTGAGCCTAAACCGCTTAAATCTAGAAATGCCTCATCAATCGAATACACCTCAACCCTAGGGGCTAATCCTTCGAGGATGGTCATGACACGACAACTAAGATCTGCATACAGGGCGTAATTTGAGGAAAACAACTGAATGCCAAGCTGCTGTATTTGCTCCTGAATCTGAAAGACAGGCACAGCCATTTTAATGCCAAGCGCTTTGGCTTCTTTTGAGCGAGCCACCACGCAGCCGTCGTTGTTGGACAGCACCACCAGCGGGGCGTTTTTTAAATCTGGACGGAACAGTTTTTCGCAGCTGGCATAGAAGTTATTGCAGTCTACGAGTGCAAATACAGTGCTCATGGCTGGGCTGATGACTTACGCCGCATGTTGCGTACGACACTGGTGACAACACCAAAAATATCCAGCTCGCACCCTTCTGGCACTTCAATGGCTGGGTAGGCTTTATTACGCGGTACCAAGCGCGTCACTGGCTTGAGTTCAAGCTCTTTAACAGTCAGTTCGCCATGAAAACCGGCAATAACAATATCACCATGCTCTGCTCTAACAGAGCGATCAACCACCAGAACGTCATTGGGATAAATGCCTGCTTCAATCATTGAATCACCTTCAACCCTGACAAAAAACGTTGCCGCAGGATGCTTGATGCACAGCTCATTAAGATCAAGTGTTCTCTCAACATAATCTTGCGCCGGCGATGGAAAACCAGCTGGAACGCGATCGAGAAAAAACGGGATAGCAAGCTTCTTGTCAGCGATATAGGTGGAGCTGCAACTTTTGCCAATGATTAAGATTTGCATGATTAGCCGAACCTAAATAACTGTATAAAAAAACAGTGGTATTATAGGCACGCCACAGGCTACCTGCAAAGACTTAAATAAAGTCGCTTTTATAGCAATGAGTATCTGAGTATCTGAGTATCTGAGTATCTGAGTAATCGTATCCTCTAGCCTTGCACTTGCGCCAATCAAAAACTGTTATAGCCTACAAAAGTACCTCAACTCATTAATCCCATACAGGGGCTAATGGCAGACTTTTTGGAGAAGTTAAAATGATGACACTCAGCACAATCCCAGTCGTGACCGATGCTTTAAACAGTATTAACGTGCACTGGTCTACTGGCCTAAAAAATCATGGCATTGTTAGCGTTCAATTCAGTAGTGAGTCCCGCGATCAGGCGCTGATTGCCGAGCTAATCACCATAAGGCACTTGCTTTTTACTCAGTATTTAATTCTGTTTATTTTTTCCCAGCCATTGGTTGGCTCCCGCCAACCCTGGGGCATCCAAGCAAGTCGCCAAGTACGAGTTTTGGAATACCTGCAGACTTGTATACCAATTTGTATACCGCAAACTTTAGGCGAAAAAAAACCCTTGAAAATCAAGGGCTTAATTAAGTATGTGGCGGAGGAGGTGAGATTCGAACTCACGGATAGTTGCCCATCGGCGGTTTTCAAGACCGCTGCCTTCAGCCGCTCGGCCACTCCTCCGTCTTTGCGGCGGTGATTCTACCTGATTGAAAGATTCTGTCAAACATATTTACTTCTTTTGTTTAACAAATTTGCTATGCTTGGCGTCGGTAATAATTCTCAACTAAGGAGTAACACACTAATGCAGCGTTACAGCACACATGATGTAGCTATCCAGCGCGCAGGTAATTCAGTTCTGCGCAATACCTATGGCTTACTCGCGTTAACTTTAGCTTTCAGTGGCTTGGTTGCTTTTGTTTCACAGCAAATGCAACTGCCCCACCCTGGTCTAATAGTTACCTTGGTTGGTTTTTACGGTTTGTTTTTCGCCACCATGAGATTGCGTAATTCTGGCTGGGGCTTGCTGACCACCTTTGCGCTAACCGGTTTTATGGGTTACACCTTGGGGCCAATTTTGAATCTCTATTTGGGCATGAATAACGGCGCAAGCGTCATTAGCTCTGCCTTTACCATGACCGCTGTAGTGTTTGGTGGATTGTCAGCCTTTGTGCTGATTACCCGTAAAGACATGAGCTTTCTACGCACCTTTATTATGGTCGGTTTCTTTGTCTTGCTTGGCGCAATCATCGCGAGCTGGATTTTTGAAATCTCCAACATTCAGCTGATGATTAGTGCAGGTTTTGTCCTGTTCTCCTCTGCGGTAATTCTTTACCAGACCAGTGAGATCATTAACGGCGGTGAGACCAACTACATCATGGCAACCATCAACCTATACGTTTCTATCTACAATCTGTTTCTCAGCTTGTTACACATTCTGGGTGTAGCCAACGACGATTAGTCGCAGTAACCAGAAACGTTAAAGCCCCTTAATTGGGGCTTTTTTGTTTTTCCTGGTGCAACGTATAGTTCTTCTATTTCCGTGCTGCGCGTTCTCTTTGTACGCGTTCCGTAACATCCCGTGCCATGGATACGCTACCTAGTACTTTACCTGTATCATTGACCACGAGCGCAAAGGTCATCTCAACATAGAGCTTATGTCCTTCTTTATGCATTGCTCGGGTTAAAGTCGGCGTGCCCGCAAGTTTGAGCTTGCCGCTGGCAATCGCCGCATTAAAACCGCGCCAGTGCGCTTCGCGTAAATGCTTAGGAATAATAATATCCAGACTCTCACCCAAAGCGTCTTCTGCGCTAAAGCCAAACAGTTTTTCAGCCGCATGATTCCAGCGCTTAATAGTGCCTTGAGTGTCGGCATAGATGAGTGCATCCGAGGTTTGTTCGATAATCCATTCAGCCAAGCTGCTCATAAGTATCCTCCCGTAAATTCTTAGCTTTATTTATACGCACCTTGGCTTTCTTCTACTGTCAGCACAAAGTATAACGCTTGTTTTAGATTAAGAATTTGCTTGAGAATTGCTGCTCAGGTAGGCCAAAAGCTCTGCATGGTTGCCCGTAAAAACCACGCGGTCTTTAATTTTGTTTTGCTGGTAGTGATACATTGGGTCGTAATATTGGCTCAGCAAGATATCAATCCATGCGCGATGTGCATCCAACTGTCCACCTTGCATTTGCTGTTGTAAACCCAGGTTCAGCAGCTGCTGGACTTCGTGATGACGTTCGGGGCCTAGGCATCTTTGTATTTTAAGCAGGCTGCGCTGCATGCGTTCAACATAGAGCTGATCGCCCTGCTCTTGCCCATAGAGTTGAGCAAACTCCTCATGCAGACGGATCACATAATCACGCAGAATGCGCTCAATGCGGGTTTCTTTGTCTTCAGTCAGCACCACAACCGGTGCCGCTTGCATACGGCTGTATAGCTCATGCGGTCCCTGCGCGATAAAGTCACCGATACGCGTCAGTTGTAAGCACTGTGCGCGAGCGACGGCTAAGAACTCGGCCTCGCCTGCCGGCTAAGATAACGGAGAGAACATCGGGAGAAATTTTACAGCCGCAACCAGCACCATGGCTGTATTGGGTAAGGCGTATTGTTTGAGGCATTGGACCATTCACTAAGCTAAATTTATCGTTAGTCTACGCCTGTTTATTGGTGAATTCAGAGAGAATTTAACTTATGTATTAGGTGTTTCGAGCGACTTATGCTGGCATCGCCAGTTAAATCTGCTTTATTACAATGAATTAAGCGGTATTTTTAGGTAAGCAATGCCATTGTCTTCTGGCTGTGGAAAATGCCCAGCGCGCATATTGATTTGTACTGAAGGCAAAATAAGTACGGGCATATCTAGGGTGGCATCGCGCGTTTCACGCAGCTGTACAAATTCATTTTCTGTCACGCCTTGATGCACATGGATGTTGTTGGCGCGCTGCTCAGCCACGGAGCTGATATAGCGCAGCTCACGGCCATCGGGTTGGTAGTCGTGACACATATACAGCATAGTGTCGTCTGGCAGACTGAAAATTTTGTTAATGGATTGATACAGTGTGCGTGCATCGCCGCCGGGGAAGTCACAGCGAGCCGTGCCGTAATCTGGCATAAATAAAGTGTCGCCAACAAAGGCAACCTGTTGGCTGGCGTCACTAACTACGTAAGTCATGCATGCAGGTGTGTGCCCGGGTGTATGCATAGCAATCAGCTTTAAACCGCCAATCATGAGCACATCACCATCGACTAGTAAACGATCAAACTGGCTGCCATCTCGGGCGAATTCGCTATCCAGATTAAAAAGCTTGCCAAAGGTGTCTTGCACCTGAGTGATCCGCGAACCAATAGCCAGCTTACCGCCCAGCACCTGCTGTAAATAAGGCGCGGCAGAGAGATGATCGGCATGCACATGGGTTTCTAAAATCCACTGCACCTGTGCGCCCAGCTCTTGGACACGAGCGATTATTTTATCGGCTGATTGTGTGCTGGTACGTCCTGACTTTGGATCGTAATCCAAGACGCTGTCGATAATGGCGCAGGCATTGGTTTGGCTATCGAGCACCAAATAACTGAGCGTCCAAGTGTCGGGATCAAAAAAGCCTTCAACTTGTAGATATGAGCTGGCCATAGTTGCCTCCATGGGGTGAGTGAATGCACAACGCAAACTGCGGCCACAAAGACCGCAGTTTCAGCTAATGTTGGATGCGGTGTTCAGCACCCCACCTGTGCTTTAACCTTAGAGTGACTTGGTTGAGTAGTACCAGTCAACCGTGTTGTAACCTTCGTTAGGTCGGTTGTCGGCTGCTTCGCTGGTTTTTGGCGGAGGAACAATCACATCCTGGCCTGGCACCCAAGCTTCTGGTGTCGCTACGCCATGCTTGTCAGAGGTCTGCAGTGCGGTCAATAAGCGCACGAACTCATCAATGCTACGACCGTTGCTCATTGGGTAGTAAACCATCGCACGTAAGATGCCTTCGGGGTCAATGATAAAGGTAGCACGTACCGCTTGAGTATCTGCCGCACCTGGGTGCACCATGCCGTAAGCACTGGCTACCTCCATTTTGATGTCATCAATAATTGGGAATGGAATCTCCACGCCGAATTTTTCTTTGATGTTTAACGTCCAAGCTAAGTGCGAGTACAAGCTGTCGATAGACAAGCCCAGCAAGTCGCAGTTCATCTGCGCAAACTTAGGCGCAGCTTTAGCAAAGGCAATAAATTCAGTGGTACAAACTGGGGTGAAGTCCGCTGGGTGAGAGAATAAAATCAACCACTTACCTCGGTAGTCTTCAAGTGATTTAACACCATGTGTGGTGTTTGCTTTAAATGCTGGAGCAGCTTCGTTCAAGCGTGGGAAAGATGCTACAGGAGCTTGGTTTTCCATCTCTGTTACCTCTTTGGTTTGTTTAAGTTGTGCTTACTTTATCTATTTATATTTTATATATCTATTTATATAAAATTACTGCCACGATAGATATTGGCTATCAGTTGAATCAAGCCAATTAGCAATGAGGGCTGTAAAGAAGCCTCTGAATAACTACCTGCGTAGCTACCACCGCGTTAAAAACGTACTCAAAATGCTCATTTACTATGTGTAAACTGCGCTTTTTCGTACGTTTTCGCCTTGTGTTAGCGTCCTCGGTAACGTTATTCAGAGGCTCCTAAACTATCTATGGAGCACAACTTTTGCGCGCTCGTGATTTTCAGGCAGCATCTAAGTTAGCTTTATAACCTGTTTTGCTCAGAAGTTAGGTTCCACCAAGGTTTATGCTTGAAGCCCATGTGGGAGCGCATCTTATGCGCGATCGCGGTTTTACCATCAGCAGGGATTCTTGCAAAACACAAAGTGCAGGCGTAACCTGCTTTCTTGGCTCGCAGTGAGCCGACGTCGCTCAGACGGTTCTGGGCGCTTACGTTTAAG
This sequence comes from Thiopseudomonas acetoxidans, assembly GCF_030362935.1. NCBI lineage: Bacteria > Pseudomonadati > Pseudomonadota > Gammaproteobacteria > Pseudomonadales > Pseudomonadaceae > Thiopseudomonas > Thiopseudomonas acetoxidans. Next base: position 133,003 of record NZ_JAUCDY010000003.1, on the reverse strand, counting down.
GTATTTATCATGTCCGACACTCGTCGCTCTCGGCGCTTTGCGCGTATCGATCGTTTACCCCCTTATGTGTTTAATATTACTGCTGAATTGAAAATGGCCGCCCGTCGTCGTGGCGAGGACATTATTGATTTCAGCATGGGCAACCCGGATGGCGCTACACCCCAGCATATCGTTGATAAGCTGGTGGAAACGGTAGCACGGCAGGATACGCACGGTTATTCCACCTCTCGCGGCATTCCCCGTTTGCGTCGTGCGATTTGTCATTGGTACAAAGAACGTTACGACGTGGATTTGGATCCGGAAACTGAGGCAATTGTTACTATCGGCTCTAAAGAAGGTCTGGCGCACCTGATGTTGGGTACTTTGGATCAGGGTGATACAGTACTGGTGCCTAACCCCAGTTATCCGATCCATATTTACGGTGCAGTGATTGCTGGTGCGCAGGTGCGCTCGGTACCCCTTATTCCGGGTGTGGATTTTTTTGCTGAATTAGAGCGCGCGATTCGCGACTCTATCCCCAAACCTAAGATGATTATTTTGGGCTTTCCTTCAAACCCAACCGCGCAATGTGTTGAGTTGGATTTCTTTGAGCGTGTGGTCGCGCTTGCTATCGAACACGATATTATCGTGGTGCATGATTTAGCCTATGCTGATATTGCTTACGATGGTTGGAAACCACCTTCTATACTGCAAGTGCCAGGCGCGCGTGATGTGGCCGTAGAGTTTTTCACTATGTCGAAAAGCTACAACATGGCTGGCTGGCGCATTGGTTTTATGGTCGGCAATGAAGAGTTGGTTGCCGCGTTAGCACGGATCAAAAGCTACCACGATTACGGAAGCTTTACGCCGGTACAGGTAGCCGCCATCGCCGCGCTTGAAGGCGACCAACAGTGTGTGCTTGATATTGCCGAACAGTACCGTCAGCGCCGCAACTTGATGGTCAAAGGCCTGCATGAAATAGGCTGGATGGTAGAAAAGCCAAAAGCCTCCATGTATATCTGGGCCAAAATACCTGAGGCTTATGCACACATGGGCTCACTGGAGTTTTCTAAAAAACTGTTAGCTGATGCCAAAATCAGTGTCTCGCCAGGGATTGGTTTTGGTGATTATGGCGACGACCATGTGCGCTTTGCCCTGATTGAAAACCTTGACCGCTCCCGCCAAGCTTTGCGTGGTATTCGTGCCATGTTTAGAGCTGATGGTGTGTTGCCAAATCCTTAAAGGATGCTGTATCGGGCTGGCAGTAAGACGTCCAGCTCGATACTTTTCTTTATCCACAACTCCTGTGGATAACTCTGTGAGTATCTTGCTAACACATGGCGCTAAGGTCGATTGTTTATAGCTCTGCAGCAGGATGCTTAAAAAACGCGCACTAAAATTAAACCCAGTTATTTCAAGCACTTAGAAAAGTCAAGAGTGAAGTCGGTTGTGATTTTATATTTTATTGATGGCCTTTTGCTAGCTAACTTTTAGCTGTGCATAGTTATTATTTGCAAACATACTGCAATAGCTAAAGCAAGCCGTTGTCTATGAGTTTTTTACTGGTTTTGGAAGAGCCAGTCCCTGTAATTGGCCTGTGAAATGACTGAAGGACCCATCGCGCAAAAGTTGCGCTCCCACAGAAGCACTTCACAGAAGCAGCCCACAGCAATTGCACGGGCTAAACCGCTCTCGTGGGAGCGCATCTTATGCGCGATTGGGGTTAATGTTGACGCTTAAGTATGAAGGGTTAATGCTAATCGCCCAGATGCTGGGCTCCAACAAGCCTTGCCTGTTAATATTTGCAGGAGCTGCGCTCCAATAGGAGTTTTTAGCTGTATTTACGTTGGTACTGGGTAACCTTGGGAAGGTAACGGCGTGTTTCGGCGTAAGGCAGCTTGGCAACTAGCTGGTTATAAACCTGCGCCGGGCTTAGGCGGTTAATCTGGGCAAAGGCTTGATCGCGGTTGCTGTGGAAGGCTTTCAGTACATTACCGCTACCGGTGTTGTAACCGGCAATCACGCAGTATTCACGCGACAGCGGATGAGTGACTCGCGCTAAATAGCGGTCATTTAAAATCGACAAATAAGCAGCACCCATCTGAATGTTGTTTTGCGGCATAAATAGATAGTCTTTGCTGGGTGTTCCGGGCCTGTTATAAATCAGCTGGTGCGCATCACGCCCCGCTGTGGTGGGCACGATTTGCATCAAACCATAGGCCGGCACATGGCTGATGGCATAGGGATTAAAGCTACTTTCCGCTTCCATAATCGCGTAAATCAGTGAGCTTTTAACCTTAAAGCGGCGACTATTCTGCGCCACATAACTGGCGTACTTGTGCTGTGAGTTAGCATGATGGTTTTGCACCATGGCAAAGCTAACGAAGTAGCGGGTTTTGCCTTTGTACTTATCCTGCTGATAGGCATTAGCCAGAAGATGTTTGGCGTACTGCCCTGCTCGCCACTCATAGCGTATGGCTTGACCTTGATGGTCAACGACCAAACCATGTAAGAAGGGTTCTGCGCCTATGTTGACCGCTTTGTCGCTGAGTAAGTCCACTCCAGATGGGTCGCTAGGCGCTAATAAGGTGCTAATGATAGCTTGCTCAAGCTTGGCTTTAGCATCTTTCTTTTCAATGGTTTCCACACGAATCACGCCCGTATCAAAGTTAACCACCGCACGGGTTTGGTATTTATCGCTGTATTTTACGTATTCGGTTTTGCTGGCAACCCGCTTGTCGCCCCACTTTTTAGCCAGCTTATTGGCCAATTGCTCAAGCTGCCCACGGACTAATCTGTCGACTTCCGGAATGCCTGTGGAGGGAATCTGGCTGCCGATGGCGCCTTTGAGTTCACCTTGTGCCACTCGTCGACCCACATCAACTGAGCGGCGAACCTGCTGAGGCTTACATGCGACTAAGGTGACTAGCGGGCTTAAGGCTAGAAGCTGTAATAGTTGGCGTCTATTCATGGCTCTATTTATTCATACTCACTTGTATCACGCAACCTCTAGTCGAGCGTCTGCGCCCACTGTTTGGCCATGCGCTTATCGGACACCGGTATTTTGGTGCCGAGCTGCTGAGCAAACAACGAGACGCGGTACTCTTCCAGCATCCAGCGATACAGCAGCAGTTCAGGGTCGTGCTTGCCTTCTTTTTGATGCTTGCTTTGCTTCTGCTGTAGTTTTTCTAGGTAGCCGCTGAGCTCCAGCGTCCAGACACGGTCTTTTTGCAATTGCGCGCCCAGTTTATCAAGCCGATGGGCGATGGCTTTTAAGTAACGTGGGTACTCTTGCAGCCATTGATTAGGTGTGTCGCGAACAAAGCCGGGATAAATCAAACCACCAAGCTGGCTTTTAATGTCATTCAGCGCCACGGCCATGCTAAGGTCTATGCGGCCTTTAAGGCGTTTTTTCAGCTCATGCCAACGCTGCAGAATATCTTTCAGGCGCTTAACTAGCTGTTCGCTCTGCTCTACTACCGCGCCGCGATGTTGTTCAGCCAGCTGCATAATCTGGGTTGAATCACGCGGCAGCTTATCTAACCCAGACAGAACCAGTGCTTCAGCACAAGCCAGCATCACATCCTCGCTAAGCGCTTCAATGCGTCCTAACTCTCGATAGAGCAATGCCAGCTGATTGTCCTTGCCAAGCTGTTCACGAATGTATTTGCACGGCTCGGCCCACTGCTGCACCAGTAAGCGCTGTACAGCACGGCGGTGTTCATAATCGGCTTGGACTTGGCTGGCAAACTGGCTTTGCTGCACCACCCCTTCTTGCTCCACCAAGGCGGGATAGACGGTCATGCTCAGGCCGGCAATTTGTTGTTGCTGGTAGTCTTCAAGCTTGAAATCAGCCACATCCAATTCGGCGGGTGCGTTGTCCTTTTGTTGACTTTTCAACTCAGCTAGCGCGGTCTGACTGGCCTCGCCAAATTGGCTGGTCAAAGCAGAAAAGTCACGGCTCTCGCCTAAGCATTTTCCTTTTGCATCAAGAACTTCAACGTTCATTCTCAAGTGATTGTCGAGGTTGTTAAAAGCGTTTTTCCACGTATCTTCTGGAATTTTTACGCCTGTCATCCGCAATAATTGGTGCGCTAACACCTCAGTCAATTCGCCCTCAGCAAAGGGCATGTTGTCGAGTGCCGCACGGACAAAGTCCGGTACGGGAACAAAGTTTTTACGGATGGCTTTAGGCAGTTGTCGCACCAAGGCAATGCATAATTCTTCTAGCATTCCTGGCACTAGCCAGTGCAAACGACTTTGTGGAATTTGCAGTAAAACGGGCACAGGTACACTGAGCGTGACGCCATCGCGCGGATGACTGGGATCAAACTCGTAGCTTAGCGGCAACTGCAAACCATTCCATTCTAAGTGGTCAGGATACTTCCCTCCCGTGACTTCGCTGGCCTCACGCTGCAAGGCATCCGCTTCGGTCATGATCAGCAGATCGGCTTGCTTAGCGCTGCCACGTTTGTACCAGCGCTCAAAACTGGTAGTTTGGTAAATATCCGCTGGAACATGGCGATCATAAAACGCAAACAGGGTTTCATCATCGGCCAAAATATCACGCCGGCGTGCCTTGGCTTCGAGCTTGTCGAGCGTGGCCAGCAGTTCACGGTTTGCACGCAAACAGCGCGCACGGCTGATAATGTCGCCACCGACTAAGCCTTCACGGATAAACAGCTCGCGACTTAATACGGGGTCCAGCGGTCCATAATGCACAGCGCGGCGTCCGACTAGAATCAGGCCGTAGAGCGTGATTTGCTCATAAGCCACCACCTGACCGCGGCGCTTTTCCCAGTGTGGCTCCAGATAAGTACGTTTAATCAGGTGCTCGCCAGCCTGCTCCGCCCACACTGGATCAATTCGTGCCACCATGCGCGCGTAGAGCCTTGTGGTTTCGACCAGTTCAGCCGCCATGAGCCACTGTGGGCGTTTGCGCCCCAAACCACTGGAGGGATGAATCAGAAAGCGACGTTGACGCGCGCCGAGATAATCGTTGTCTTCGGTTTTCTGCCCGATATGGCTGAGCAAACCGGGCAACAACGCTTTATGCAGCGCATCATAGTCAGCGACTTGGTCATTAAAGGGTAGTTTCAATTCGCGACAAATTAAGGTCAGTTGTCGATGGGCATCGCGCCACTCGCGCAGACGCAGGTAGTTAACAAACTGGCTGCGACACCAACGGCGCAAGGCCGAAGCCCCTAAAGCAAGTCGTTGTTCTTCAAAGTCACGCCACAGATTAATAATAGCGGCAAAATCAGAATCAGGGTCTTTCCACTGCGCATGGGCTTGGTCAGCGGCCTGCTGTTTATCCGCTGGACGCTCACGCACATCCTGTGCAGACAATGAGCTGGCCACGATAAGCACCTCACGTAAACTGCCGTGCTCGGCACCAGCTAGCAGCATGCGCCCTACCCTTGGATCTATCGGCAGGCGCGCTAACTGTCGACCCAGCGCCGTGAGCTCACCTTGCAGGCTAACAGCTTGCAGCTCTTGCAAGATGGTAAAGCCATCGCTGATAGCACGACCTTCTGGCGGCTCAAGAAATGGGAAGTCTTCAATCGCGCCCAAACGCAAATGCAGCATTTGTAAAATAACAGCCGCAAGGTTGGTACGCAGGATTTCCGGATCGGTAAACTCTGGGCGATTAAGAAAATCTTCTTCACTGTATAAACGTATGCAAATACCCGCCTCAACCCGACCACAACGGCCCTGCCGCTGATTGGCGCTGGCTTGGGAAATGGCTTCGATGGGTAAACGCTGAATTTTAGCACGGTAGCTGTAGCGGCTGATGCGGGCGGTGCCGCTGTCGATGACATAACGAATGCCGGGCACAGTCAGCGAGGTTTCGGCCACGTTGGTAGCGAGCACTACCTTGCGCCCTGTTTGTGGCTGAAAGATTTTTTGTTGCTCACTGGGCGAGAGCCGCGCATACAGCGGCAAAATAAGCGTGTGTTTTAACTCGGCTTTGCGCAACACCTCAGCGCACTCGCGGATTTCTCGCTCACCGGGCAAAAACACCAGTACATCACCGGGGAGGCGTTTTTGGCTGCGCTCGTAATCGGTAATCTCAGCCAGCGCGCGGACAATGCCTTGTTCAATGCTCAGGTCTTCTTCTTGTGTTTGCCCGTCCTCATCGCGTTCGGCCAACAGCGGGCGGTACCAGGTTTCGACCGGATAGGTGCGGCCTGACACTTCAATGATAGGCGCATTATCGAAATGCTCGGAAAAGCGCTGCAGATCAATGGTGGCTGAAGTGATAATGACTTTTAAGTCGGGGCGTTTGGGCAGAATATTTTTGATGTAGCCGAGCAGAAAGTCGATATTCAGACTGCGTTCGTGGGCTTCATCGATAATTAGAGTGTCGTAGCGGTGCAAAAAACGATCGCGGGCGGTTTCGGCCAGTAAGATGCCGTCCGTCATCAGTTTGACTAGAGTGTTGTCATCACTGTGGTCCTCATAACGCACCTGATAACCTACCACGCCACCGAGCGGTGTATTAAGCTCCTCTGCAATACGGCTTGCTACGCTGCGTGCTGCTAGGCGTCTGGGCTGGGTGTGGCCAATCAAGCCTTGCGCCCCGCGGCCTAACTCTAAGCAGAGCTTGGGCAGCTGCGTGGTTTTGCCCGAACCGGTTTCACCGGCAATCACCAACACCTGATGCTTACTTAACGCTTCTTTAATGGCTTCGCGGTGCTCGGCAATCGGCAGCTGTTCGTCATAGCTGATGACTGGGAAGCTGGCTTGGCGTGTTTGTACGGTGGCAAGCGAGCGTTCGAGGCGTTGTTGCCACTGGTTGAATTCTTGCTCGTTGGGCCGGCGCTTGAGTTGACCTAACTGACGCTGTAAAGCGTACTGATCCTTGCAGAGCGCTTGATTTATTTGCTGTGAAAGCTGTTTAAAGTCTGCGTGTTGCACATTAAAATCCGAAAAAAATTGTGCGCTAGTCTAGCATTTATCGAACCTGTTGGAGCTCAAGAGTTGCGCTCCTACAATAAAGCGCTCTGGTCTAGAGGCTGAGCACAGCTTTTGTGGGAGCGCATCTTATGCGCGATTGATTAACCGGCAGCACTTAATGCCAGCCTTATATCCTGCCTCACCCAGAAACTGAACTCTCCAACAAGCCTTGCCTGTTAATATTTGCATAAACTTGGTTTTTGAGCTGGCTGAAAGTCCCATCGCGCAAGAGTTGCGCTCCTACAATAAAGCGCTCTGGTCTAGAGGCTGGGTTCCAACAAAAACATGACAGGCAATAAGCAGTGCAGCATCTGCAGTTTTCTGTTGAAATATACCTACTAGTGCTTTTCTAACCTATAAAACGAGTTTTTATGTCCACCCCGAATAACACTAAACACAGTATTTTCTTGTTATTACTCGGCAGCGCAATAATTTTAGCGGTGTCACTTGGCGTGCGTCATGCGTTTGGTTTGTTTCTAAACCCCATGAGCCTAGAGTTCGGCTGGGGGCGCGAGATTTTTGCTTTTGCCATTGCCATGCAAAACTTAGTTTGGGGCGTAGCGCAACCTTTTGTGGGTATGTTTGCTGATCGCTACGGTACGCGCATCACCGTCATCATTACCGCCAGCATCTACGCGCTGGGATTATTTATGATGGCCCACGCAACGGATTCAACCAGCCTGATTATCAGCAGCGGCTTATTAATAGGGTTTGGTTTATCAGGTACATCATTCCCTATCCTGCTTTCAGCCGTTGGCCGTAGTGTTGCGCCAGAGAAACGTAGCATGGCAATGGGCATCGCTAGCGCTGCCGGCTCATTTGGTCAGTTTGCCATGCTACCAGGCACTTTAGGTTTAATTGAGTGGCTGGGCTGGTCGGCTGCCTTACTGGTGTGTGCGGTATTAGTGGCTTTATTGCTGCCGGTAAGTTGGATGCTGCGAGAAAGCGTACCCAGCGGTGTTGCTACGGCAAAAACATCAGTGGCAGCAGCATTCAAACAAGCTGCTCGTCACACGCCTTTTTGGCTGCTGTGCATGGGGTATTTAGTGTGTGGTTTTCAGGTGGTTTTTATTGGCGTGCACCTGCCCTCTTATCTATTGGATCAGCAACTGTCTGCACAGGTAGGCACAGCGGTACTGGCTTTAGTAGGGTTGTTTAACATTGCAGGCACCTGGACTGCCGGCTGGCTGGGTGGTCGCTATTCTAAACCTAGACTGCTGGTGTGGATTTATTTGCTGCGCACTGTAGTAATTAGCTTGTTTGTGTTTTTGCCAGTAAGTGCGCTGTCTGCCTACTTGTTCGGCATTGCCATGGGGCTGTTGTGGCTATCTACGGTGCCTTTAACCAACGGTACTATTGCGACCCTGTTCGGCGTGCGCCACTTGTCGATGCTCACCGGCATAGCTTTTTTGTTTCACCAGTTAGGTTCTTTTGTGGGCGGCTGGCTCGGCGGCTGGGGTTATGATGTGAGTGGCAGTTATGACATGGTTTGGTACGTGTCTATTGCGCTAAGCCTTATCGCTGCAGCCTTAAACTGGTCTATCCGCGAGCTGCCTGTGGAGCAAAGCAATGCGTAAAAAACAGCTGTATTGGGCCTTAGTTATCTTGCTGATGACTGCCCTGCTAGTGCTTAGTTGGTGGGGCTGGTCAAAGATGGGTTTGGCGGCACTGCAAACCAGTCTGGGGTTTTGTTAGCACTGCGGCATACTTAGCTGCTGTGTCGCCTCATTGTGCGCACCTGCTAAAGCCCAAAGTTCTGAACACATCGAGCAGGCCTAACTTAAAACTGCACCGGCTTGCGCCCAGCAAACGCTTGAATCAATGTGCCACCATCGACCATTTCCAGCTCGCCACCCATCGGCATACCCTGAGCTAAACGTGTCAGACTCAGTGGCTTATCTTGTAGCAATTGTGCGATGTAATGCGCTGTTGCCTCGCCTTCCACCGTTGGGTTATTAGCCAAGATAACCTCGGTGTACTGATGCGTATCAATATGCCTTAATAATTCAGGGATGCCGATGGCCTCTGGGCCAAGGCCATCTAAGGGAGACAGATGACCTTTCAGCACAAAATAGCGCCCTTTGTAGCCCGTCTGCTCTAAAGCAAACACATCCAGCGGTCCTTGTACAATGCAAAGCAAACCTGTGTCTCGTCGCTCATCCGCGCAGATTGGACATAAATCTGTCTCACTTAAGGTACGACACTCATTGCAATGTCCAACCTGTTCTACAGCCGTTTGCAAAGCTTGGGATAAGCGTTCACCGCCAGCACGGTTGCGCTCTAAAATATACAGCGCCATGCGCTGGGCAGTTTTTTGCCCAACACCTGGCAGGGTACGAAACGCTTCTACAAGCTCACGAATAGCGGGACTAAAGGACATAGAAAAAACTCAACTAAAACGGCATCTTAAAGCCGGGTGGTAACTGCATTCCAGCCGTTATACCCGACATAGCTTGCTCGTTGCGTTGTTCGATTTTGCGCACCGCATCATTTACTGCCGCCGCAATAAGGTCTTCTAAAATTTCTTTATCTTCTTCCAACAAACTGTCATCTATACTGACTCTGCGCACATCATGACGCCCCGTCATAACCACAGAAACCATGCCTGCACCAGACTCGCCTGTCACTTCTGCATTGGCAAGTTCTTCCTGCATTTTTTGCATCTTGTCCTGCATCATTTGCGCCTGTTTCATCAGGCCTGCCATACCGCCTTTCATAATAGAGTCCTCAAATTAAATTGGGTTAATGGGTTTTATACTTTCAGCGCAAAAAACAGCGCCTAATTCTTGCTTGAATGCTTGGATAAGTGGATCTTGCTCTAATGAGGCCACAGCATCAAGTTGTTGCTGTGCTCGTTTACGTGCTAAATCCAAAGCTGGTGTTTCTACCGTCAGTGGCGCTATTTCAACTTGCAATTGAATTTCTTGACCTAGCTGAGTGTTGACTGCCTCATTGATACGCTTTTGCTGTGTTTCATTAAAGAGTGCACTCTGTTCACTATCAAGATGCAGCAACCAGGTATTGCCCTCTTCTTTTATCAACGCGCAATTTCTAGCGATATTGGCTGTCATGCCGGAGATGTCCAGTTGCTGACATAGACTAATCCAGCGAGCCGCCAAACCGGTGGCCGGTGGGATATGTGGCTTTAAATCACCCTCTGGAATTGAATCAGTAGCTGACTGCGATTCTACGTAATCTAGATAACTGTAGTCGGGTATGTCTTGTTCATCATCAAGCTCCCTTTCTTCTTCAGCATAATTAACAGTCTCAGGAGGCGCTTCCAACGTTTCGGGCAAATTGTCCAGCACCGTCGTTTCTACCGGGGGCACATCGAGCTCTATAGCAGGCTCTGGGCGCTCTTCGGGCTGCTCTGGTGACGTAGACTGCTCTGCCGTTACAATAGGCTCAGGCGCAAGTGGCGCTGCTGGCTCAGTCTGCGCGGGTGCTGGCGGCGGCGCCGAAGCCATCACAGGTTCTGATGACTTCGGCTGGTTAAAAACCAGTGGGGTGCTCGGCGCACCCGGTAAACTCGCGGGCCGGAACGCTAGCATGCGCAACATGACCATTTCAAAACCATCACGCGGATCAGGGGATAATGGCAAGTCACGCCGCCCCATCAATGCCACCTGATAATAAAACTGAGTGTCTTCTGCGGGCATGGCTTGGGCAAGCTGTAATATCTGCTCTTTATCGCCCTGACCATTGTCTATGGCGTTGGGCATCACCTGCGCAATCGCCACGCGATGCAGCACGCCTAACAGCTCCGCTAGCACACCCTGCCAATCTGGTCCCTGCTCTGCCAGCTCAGCAATGGCTTGGAGCATTGCCTGAGCATCGCCAGCTAATAAAGCGCTCGCAATGCTGAATACCTGTCCTTGGTCTAGAGTACCCAGCATGGCGCGTACATCTTCCGCCAGCACTTTACCTTCACCAAAAGACACGGCTTGATCTGTCAAGCTCATGGCATCGCGCATAGAGCCATCAGCAGCTCGACCTAGCAGCCATAGCGCTTGTTCTTCAAAAGGAATATTTTCGCTAGCCAGTACATGGCTTAAATGCCCGACGATAGATTCGGGGGGCATGTTTTTTAAGGAAAACTGTAAGCAACGCGACAACACCGTAGGCGGTAATTTTTGCGGATCGGTGGTAGCCAGTAAGAATTTAACGTGCGGCGGTGGTTCTTCCAGAGTTTTTAACAAGGCGTTAAACGAGCTGGTAGAGAGCATGTGTACCTCGTCAATCAGGTACACCTTATAACGGCCACGGCTGGGCATATACTGCACGTTATCAAGCAGTTCGCGGGTATCTTCGACCTTGGTTTTGCTGGCTGCATCCACTTCGATTAAATCGACAAAGCGCCCTTCGTCAATTTCACGACAAATGGAACACACACCACAGGGAGTAGAGCTAACCCCTTGCTCACAGTTCAGGCACTTAGCCATAATCCGCGCAATAGTGGTTTTTCCTACGCCGCGCGTACCCGTAAACAGATAAGCATGGTGCAGCCGCTGGCTGTCTAGAGCATTAATCAATGCTTTTAACACATGCCCTTGACCAACCATTTCACGGAAAGAACGCGGCCGCCATTTGCGTGCCAACACCTGATAACTCATGAACGCCCCATGTTAAGATTTTTTCGAGCGTACATGCTAACGGAGCAGACGAAAAAATGCATGCTTAGAGATGGGTTTTAAGATTAAAAATAATGAGATGCGCAATAAATGCAAGATTGGAGGTGACCCCGCCAGCCACACCTCGGCACACAATGTCTCCGCTACGGCTGCTCCCTTCCAGGCCTGACCGGGTTCACGGATAATCGTTGCGAAGGGACCGACAGAGTCACCATCGAAGATCGCCCAGATAGGGCGCGCATGCATTGTACTTCGTTAGACGAATTTTACAAGCTCAGTAAATGTTTTTACGTTCAAACCTTAATAAAAATCGAGTAAACCAGCGAAAGAACTTGGTTAGAACTCAGCGCCGACTTAGCGGACAGTACCAGCTGACACGGCCTACGTATGTAAGCTGCTGTGCTTTTTCAACCAAACGCTCACTGACTTCGGGTGCCGGCTCAGCACGGTCAAAAACTTCAATATGGATTTGACCATTAAGGTAATGCAGCACGACTTTTTCCATATCCAGGTACTCAATGTCTTCCTGCCAGACGCTACGCAAGTCCTTAAGCACCTCGCTGCGTAACGGTAGTTTACTGCTTGGGTCTGACACCTCATCATCTTCAGGGTCAATATGAATCACAACATCTACGATGTCTTTATTGGATTCCAGTAGTATATGACGCACATGTTCAGAAATACGATGCCCTTCAGATACGCTTAAAAAATCATCCACTTGAATATGCACATCAACAATAGAGCTTCCCCCCATGCGCCGCGTACGCAGCATATGCACGCCATGCACACCATCAATATTTTTAATCAGCTTTTTGATGGCGCTAACCTGCTTAGCATCAAGACCAGTATCAATCAGCTCACGGATTGAGTTCCAAGCCTGTTCCCAGCCAATCTTTGCAATCATAAAGGCTACCACTGCTGCCGCAAATGCATCAAGGTAAGTTAAGCCCAATAAGCTACCGGCCACACCCAGCAGTACAACAACGGATGAAATCGCATCTGAACGGTGGTGCCACGCATTGGCTTTCAGCAGTGATGAGCGGTGCTTGCGCGCGGCGATCATGGTGTACTGATACAGCCCTTCGTTGGCCAGAATAGAAATAAAAGCAATTAATAAAACAATAGGCGTAGGCTGTAATAATAAGCTTGGATTCAATAAGCGTTCCGCAGAGTCCCAAGCAATCCCTACAGAGGTGACAATAAGCACGACACCTAAAGCTACGGTAAACATGGTTTCAATGCGCGCATGACCATAGGGGTGATCTTCATCAGCGGGCTGATTGCTGTACTTGGCGGCAAACCACACCATCAAATCAGTGCTCAAATCAGCCAAAGAGTGCACACCATCAGCTATCAACGCGTGAGACTGACCCACAATACCGAAAATTACTTTACCAATGGTTAAAGCTAGATTGACGACTGCGCCAACAAGACTGGTGCGACGCATAGCCTTTTGGCGTTCTTTTGCACGTTTTTTAGAAGACATTGATTCTTACCTACTTAATTTGAATACAGCTAAGTGACCCGAGTATATTTTCAAAGCGACGACCAGTCCTTGCGCGCAAATAACTAAAGAATAGGCGCTCGAATGCGCTCAACAACACTAGCCAGCCTATAGCCTAATGTTTTTGTTAGCTGCTTTGCACGCTGCCTGAGCTCGGCTAAAGGTATGTCTTGCTCGAGACTGGCTGGGACTAATAAAATAACGTTTCCCTCTTTTACTGGGATCTCCCAATAATGATGCTCAAACACACCGCGCAGCAAAGCTGCTGCCAACGGTTGGTAATCCGCAGTAGCCCACTGATTAATTATCAACCAGCCGTTTTCGCTTAACTTGTCGCGGCAGTCTTGTAAAAACTTCCATGCTAAATGACCGCGCGCCGGACCATTCTCATCATAGAGGTCCATAAAAATCAAATCGGCCTGCTCTGCTGTTTGTAATAGCTCCATTGCATCACCATAACGCAAGGTTAAACGCTCATCCTCTGCATTAAAGCCAAGGTGCTGTGAAGCCATTCGTACCACGTCAGGACGTAGCTCAATTACCTCGATGTCATACAGGCTCGGCAAAGCTAGCATACAGGCCTGGGTTAGAACGCCTGAGCCCAAACCTAAAAATAAAGCGCTTTCTGGCGAGGGATGACAAAGCCCACCCAGCAACATCGCCCGTGTATATTGATACTCCAGCCATGCCGGATTATCCACTTTGACGCAACTTTGCTCTACATTCTCACCAAACACTAAAAATCTATAACCAGCAATAGCATCCACAGCAATGCGACCGTAGCTATCCTCGCATTGATCAATTAAAACCTTTCTACACCCTAAAAATTTTAAATTCATATTCAAACCACACCTAAGAAGTCTTTGAATATGTCGACTAACCAAGTAAAACGCAAGGTGCCCGTGTTTCTACAGCCCTGTTTTTATAACCAAAGCTATAGCATAAGCGCTGTGCAGCTTAATAAATATTTAACGTCGTCTTAAGGCTAAAATATAGCGCTTATGAGGATATAACCAGGATTTAGGCAAAAAAAAATCCCTGGATAATCAGGGATTTAAAATAAAATATGGCGGTGAAGGAGAGATTCGAACTCTCGATACGGTTACCCGTATACACGCTTTCCAGGCGTGCTCCTTCAGCCACTCGGACACTTCACCGCAAAAGTTGAGCGCTACTCAACAGGCGCGCAATATACTGCACAACAGCTGGAAATGCAAATAGTTAACGCCTTGCTGTTTATCATACATGCAGAGCAGCGTATTAGCTTGGGCCACCTCTGGCGCATGCGATAGTAGCTGTCGAAAATATCGAGTAACGGTTGAAACATACTGTTGATGAGTTTTCCATGGATAGCTTTGCTGTAGTGCTTAGGTACAGGTTCTAGTTTCTTTTACATTGTTTATTATTGCCGCATAGCGACCAACTCATAGCTATTCGCAGTTTTTTAAGTAAAATCCCAGACGTTTTGGTAATAAAAATTACAATAAAAGCGAGAAAGATCTTGATTAAAACAACTGAGCGCGAAATCGAAGAAGGAAAACAATCAAATGAGCCAACCATGAGTACGGCTCCCGGTAACTTCGACCGCGAACAGCAAGGGCAAAGCACCTTAGAAACTTTACGTGCCAACGAGCAACATTACCGTGCTTATTTTGAAAGTTCCATGCTGGGTATGGCGGCGAGTAGTGCAGATAAACACTGGCTTGAAGTTAATCAGGCACTCTGCGATATGCTCGGCTATACCGCCGAAGAGCTGGAAGGTATGACATGGGACTCGCTAACCCACCCCGATGATCTAGAATCTGATAATAGTTTTTTGCAACAGTTAATTGATGGCTCTATTGATGAATTCACGCGGGAAAAACGCTTTATAAGTAGAAGCGGTAAAGCAATTGATACGCACCTGAGTGTTCGTGCAATTCGAAATAAAGACACTAGTTTTGCCTATGCAGTTTCGGTAATTGAAGATGTTTCTCAGCGTAAAATGGCTGAACGGCGTGAAAAAATGCGCCAGCACACTTTGGAAAAAGTGGCTAGAGGCTGCTCTCTTGATGAAATCATGCTTTATGTTATCGAGTTAAGTGAGGCAATTTACCCTGAGTCTATGTGTTCAATCCTTCTTCTAGATCAAGAAAAAAAGCGCCTTTTTACGGGTGCTGCACCTAGCCTGCCGGAGTTTTTTAGCAAAGCTATTAATGGCTTTAGTATTGGTATAGGTATCGGCTCATGTGGGACCGCTGCCTATACGGGGCAACGTGTGATTGTCGAAGACATCAGCGCTCATCCCTATTGGGAAATCAGTAAAAACTTTGCTGCTAAAGCGGGTTTGGGTTCCTGTTGGTCAGAACCCATTTTATCCGTATCCGGCAGTGTATTAGGAACCTTTGCTATCTACCGCGATAAACCAAGCTGTCCTGACGAGCAGGAAATTGCTCTGATTGAAAGTGCCGCCAACTTGCTAGGCATTGCTTTAGATAGAGCGCGCGCTGAAGAGGAGCTTCATCTAGCGTCATCCATATACACCAATATTTCAGAAGCCGTGCTGGTAACAGATGCTGAACACAAAATCGTCGCGTGCAACCCGGCTTTTAATAAGCTGACAGGCTACAGTATTGAGGATATCCGCGGTAAAGACCCTGTGCTTCTGCATTCAGATCGTCACGATGCTGATTTTTTCGCTGCCATGACGGAAAGTATTGCACAGCGCGGTTATTGGCAGGGGGAGGTATGGAACCGCTGTAAAAACGGTGAAATATATCTAGCATGGTTTACTACCAATGCTATTCGTAACGATAAAGGCGACATTCTGCGCTATATCTCCGTTGCCTCGGATATCACCAGTAAGGCGCATGCAGATGAGTTAATTTGGCGTCAAGCCAACTATGATTTTCTGACGGATTTACCCAACCGGTATATGTTTCAAGATCGTTTAAAACAGGAAATCCATAAGACCTTGCACGAAGACGCACTACTCGCGTTACTCTTTATTGATCTCGACCATTTTAAAGGTGTTAACGACACCCTAGGCCATCCTATGGGTGACAAGCTGCTTATTCAGGCTGCAAGACGAATCAAAAATTGTGTCCAGGAAACCGATACTGTCGCGCGTATGGGTGGTGACGAATTCAGCGTGATTTTGCCAAACTTAAAAAACATCAACGACGGTGAGCAAATTGCCGAGCAAATTATCAGCGCACTGGCAGAGCCTTTTTCGATCAGCGATAAAACAATTTATGTCGGGGCTAGCGTAGGTATCGCCTTCTGCCCGAACGACACAACGGATCTTGAACTCTTAATCAGCAGCGCCGATCAAGCAATGTACGCATCTAAAGAGCTGGGTCGTAATCGACTTAGTTACTTTACCCAAGCACTGCACGATGAGGCTCGTAATCGCCTGCAACTGATCAACGATATGCGCAGCGCCATCGAAAACAAGCAGTTTGAGCTGCACTTCCAGCCGATTACAAAACTTGTTTCTGGCCGTATTTGTAAGGCCGAGGCTTTGATACGTTGGCATCACCCTGAGCGCGGCATGATTAGTCCGGCTGAGTTTATTCCGTTGGCTGAAGAGTCCGGCTTAATCGTCAGTATTGGCGACTGGGTATTTAGAGAAGCCGCCGCCACAGCTAAGCGCTGGTGTGAACTGTTTAATCATGAGTTACAAATTTCGTTAAATATGTCACCCCTGCAGTTCCAAAGTAACCAATTAAACATTGAGCATTGGTTGGCTTACTTGCAAACGATAAAGTTAGAGGCAAGGTTTCTAAGCATTGAAATCACAGAGGGATTGCTACTTAACGCTAACGATGATGTTAAAAATAAACTTCTACAGTTCCGTGATGCAGGGATTGATGTTGCCATTGATGATTTTGGCGTTGGTTACTCAGCACTGTCCTACCTCAGACATCTAGACATTGATCAGCTCAAGATTGATCGCTCATTTATCCAAAACCTTGATACCGCGCAAAGCGATTTAGTGCTAACTGAAGCCATTGTCATTATGGCGCAAAAGCTTGGTCTGAAAGTCATTGCCGAAGGAATCGAAACTGAAGCACAACGCCAGCTATTACTGGATATAGGCTGCGATTACGGTCAAGGCTACCTTTTCTCTCGCCCATTACCAGCAGCTGCATTCGAAGCATTTTTCATTAGCATGCAGAACTCGGATTGATGGCTGACGAATAAATCGGCTAGGAGCTGTGGATACAGTCCCTGACCGATTTTTTGGTTAATGGATTTAGACTAAACTGCTATCAGTTATTCTGCAGCGTTTTCACCCTCTTTTTCTGCTTGTAATGCCTCTAGCTTAGTCTGCAGGAATTCGTCATAGCCTTTTTGCACCAACTCGAATGTTTTGCCGATTTCAGCGGCGATATTGGAGCCTTCGCCCATTACACCTAGCCCGCTAAGGATGTTGGCCGCTTCGTTGTAGCCTTGCTCAAAACCACCGCGGATTAAGTTGACAAAGTTACGTACGACCTCTTCCGGCTCTTCATTGGGATGTTGGCGTGCATAGGCATCAAAAAACGCAGTTGATTGTGACAGGATTCGTTCAGCCGTGGCTTC
Source organism: Thiopseudomonas acetoxidans (assembly GCF_030362935.1). Lineage (NCBI taxonomy): Bacteria > Pseudomonadati > Pseudomonadota > Gammaproteobacteria > Pseudomonadales > Pseudomonadaceae > Thiopseudomonas > Thiopseudomonas acetoxidans. Next base: position 115,363 of record NZ_JAUCDY010000003.1, on the reverse strand, counting down.
TGCGCTATTGTCTTGCTGCATTGCACCCTGCAGTGCGTTGGGACCTAGTTCGGGGGCTAGCTGCTCATTAATGTGCTCAATGGCAGTGCGGTATAGCAGTGCCATCCCGTCATTGCCGGCACTGATAGAAACATCCAAAGACGCTTGTAGAATTTGCGCGCCCAATTGCGTACGTTGACTTTGGGGGCTAGCTGCGGCTGCTTTTTGCGCTTCTTCCGGCACTGTCTCCTGGGGCTTAACCTTAGGATTAGCTTTCGATGCAGATTTACCGGTATCGGACAAAGGGTTGTTTGAAATTGGAGATACCATGATATGGCTCCTGTGGTTGTGCTATCCCTTTATTGCAAAGGGACTTTATCTACACCTATTTCGGCAGAATGGTTAGAAACTAAAGGCGTACAGGCTATTAGTTTCTAAACCCAGCCACTGGCTGCACCGACTATCACAAGATGCCTTTGTGCTTAATTTAATGCGACTTGGCATAAAGAGGCAGGCTCTTGCAGCCTTGTGTTTATTTCGTGGTTTAATTGCGTAGCGCTAAAACCGAAACGTTCAGCATAGGTTTCTAAAGAAACAACATGGCCCTTTAAATAACGTGAGTAGAGTGAGCAGCCGTAGGGCATGCCGTCTTTTTCTATTGATGCATGAGCATTGAGTTTAAAAAATGCTTCAGAGTAATTCAGTATCGCGTCAACGTAGCACGCCTTGTATGCGTGCTTTGCTTCAACAGCTGTAGTGGGCTCAGATAACATTTTTGTTGCAGTTCCAACAATCTGAGTGCATTCATAAACGGGCAACTCCCCCGCTGCAGCTTTGTTCCAAGCACCCTGAAAGCTAGCTTGGTAAGCTGCGGATAGATTTGGTTTCTCAAGGGTGCCGGCGACAGCTAAACCACTAAGCGATAAGCTAATGGAACATATCAACAACTTGGTTTTCATACGTTTCACCTATGTTTGCATGATGGATGGTGTTCAGCGGGCTAGAGTAAAGCCCTGTTTAATCCTGCCTAAAGCTGCCTGATTGCATTGCTGAGTAAGCATGCTTTTTGCGCTTAAAACTTTACTCCTTCCTTCCGTAAAAAAGTGAAGATGCGTCATTCTGCCGCGCGTGAGCTTTATGCAATTCGGGGTGGCTCGTAAGAGATGTGGGTTATACGTTTGCTTGGGCTCAAACTAAAAAGGCCTTTCGCATTTAAGGGTGTAGCTGATTTCTAAACTCTCCTGACTTCAGCAAGCACCTGGCTATCAGTCCCACAGTAAAGCGGTTTGCACGCAGCCGGTCGCTTGGCTCAGCTGTTGTGGGAGCTTACATTTTCCAAGTTCCCCGACATTTTTTCCAGCTGCCAGATTTTTTCTACACCCTTAAATGCGAAGTGCCACTAAAAACCCCTTGCAGATACAAGGGGTTTTATTAGTCAGCGATTAAATAAGTGACGGTTAAAGTGTAACGAAGTTATCGTCGGCCATCACTAGTGAACGGATTTTTTGCAGCTGAGTATCAAGCGAATACGTCATGCTAGAAGCCATTGAGAAGAAACTTAGCAGCGCTTTTAGGTTGGTATCCCCTGCACATACATCATTAATACGATGCCATAGCGCTTGATTAACCAGCTGCAAATCTTTGAAATCGTTAGTTAAGTCATTTAAATGCCAGTCTGGGGTTTGCCCTTCATGCATACGGAAAAACTCGCGCATGACATACATGGAGATAGTACGCAGAGTAAACTCATTATTGCTTGCAAAGGGTAAATGGCTGTGCGCCATAGGCTTTAAACGGCCAAGGATCGGGCACGCTGAGGTTGCCATAATTACGCCCAGCAGCGAACGAATTGCCTCTTCCAAATTGGCTAGCTTGCTGTATTCGCGCTCATTAGTGCGCACACTTACCCAGGCTTTTTTAAACGCAGGCAACCCCTTAAAATCCTCAACCACCGTTTGTAAATCCGCAGCGGCTGGGCAGGTTTTATGTTTGCTTGAATCTAAAGGGCAGTTTGTACAGCGTTGGTGATTTAAATCGGTCCAGTCACTGAGCGGGATATGCTCAGTGGCTAATAACGGCTCACGGTCTAGTTCGATTTTATAGCTAAAGGCATGTTCATCATCAAAGGTGATGCGGTATTCAACGGCCATGCAAGTTCCTCTATTCATCTTCCAGTTCCGCCCAGCGCTCAAGCAGTTCTTCCAAGAGTTGCTCAACGTCCAACATTCGCTGCAATGCAGGCTCAGTTTTGTCTGTCGACTGCATATAGAATTCAGGGTCTGATGTTTGTTGCTGCAGCTGGGCTAATTCTTGCTCTAGTGCATCGATTTTAGCTGGAATAGCATCCAGTTCTCGTTGCAGTTTGTAGCTTAGTTTTTTCTTGGCGGTGACTATGCCATCATTTAGCCCTTGCTGCAGCTTTGTCTCAGCACTTTTATCAGTTGCTTGCGCTGGATCAGTTTTTTCATTTAAGTTGGTTTCTGTAGCCACAGACTCAGTCATACCCAACAGTTTCAATTTACCACCCTGCCGAATCCAATCATCAAAACCGCCGACAAATTCGTGTACTTTCGCTGTACCATCAAAAACCAGTGTGCTGGTAACCACGTTGTCTAAAAAAGCTCGGTCGTGACTCACGATAAGTACTGTACCTTCAAAATCCAACAACACTTCTTCCAGCAACTCCAGCGTTTCCATATCCAAATCGTTGGTTGGTTCATCCAGCACCAGCAGGTTAGCGGGTTGGGTAAATAATTTAGCTAACAACAAACGTGCTCTTTCGCCGCCGGATAACGCTTTAACCGGGGTTCGGGCACGCTGCGGGGTAAACAAGAAGTCATTTAGGTAGCTTAAAATATGTTTGGGCTTGTCATTAATAATGACGGTGTCGCTGCCTTCAGCAACGTTGTCGGCTACCGTTTTTTCCAAATCTAGCTGGTGACGCATTTGATCAAAATATGCCACCTGCAGTTTAGTGCCCTCCACTACGCTGCCTTTGGTTGGCTTTAACTTGCCTAGCAGAAGCTTTAGCAGGGTTGTTTTTCCGCTACCGTTAGCACCGAGAAGACCAATACGGTCGCCGCGCTGAAGTACCATAGAGAAATCTTCAATGAGCGTGGGTCCGTTGGGGTAAGAGAAGCTGACGTCTTTAACCACAATGACCTGTTTACCTGAGCGACTGGCTTCGCCGATTTGCAGGTTGACCACGCCTTGGCGGTCGCGTCTTTGACTGCGTTCCTGGCGTAGTGCTTTTAAAGCGCGTACTCGGCCTTCATTACGGGTGCGGCGAGCCTTGATGCCTTGACGAATCCAGACCTCTTCTTGCGCCAGTTTTTTATCAAACAGCGCATTGGCTGTTTCTTCGGCTGCCAGTAACTGTTCTTTATGCTCAAGAAAACTGGCGTAATCACCATCCCAGTCCAACAGGGTTCCGCGGTCTAACTCTAAAATGCGTGTGGCAATGTGCTGTAAAAAAGTACGATCGTGGGTAATAAACAGTACCGCACCATTAAACGACAGCAGCACTTCTTCCAGCCAAGCGATAGCGCCGATATCCAAGTGGTTGGTGGGCTCATCCAGCAATAACACATCAGGCTCAGCAACCAGAGCTTGCGCCAAAAGTACGCGCCGACGCCAACCACCTGACAACTCGCTAAGCTTAGCCTGTGCGGGTAATTGTAAACGGCTGATGGTGCTGTCTACCAGCTGCTGTAAACGCCAGCCATCTAATGCCTCAAGCTTCTGCTGCACATCCATTAAAGCCTGCAAATCAGCATCGGTCGTGACGTTTTGGGTAAGGTGCTGATAGCGCGCCAAGAGCTCGCCTACACCTTGTAAGCCGCTGGCAACAACATCAAAAACACTACGCTCATCAGCTGCGGGCAGTTCTTGCGGTAACTCACCAATCTTTAAACCCGGCGCACGCCAAACTTCACCCTCATCCTGCTGTTGTTCACCCTTAACAACACGCAATAAAGTGGACTTTCCAGTGCCGTTACGCCCAATAATACATACGCGTTCACCTCGCGTAATTTGCCATGAAACCTTCTCCAACAAAGGTGTTACACCGTATGCAAGAGATACCTGGTTCATTTTTAACAACGTCATTGAGCTAGCCTCCAATTTCAGAGCGCATATTGTACAGTGTGCTATAGTATTGCGCCCAAGTATGTGGGTATTGATTCTGCCTTTAGCATGTATTTTGCACAGGGTTTTTATGCGAAACATCATTCGTTTGTTTTTATTCGTTTCACTGTTTGCCTGTGTTCCCTTTAGCCAAGCAAACACAGGTTTAGAGCAGCAACGCTTGCTCTATGCACAAGCAAAAAAAGCCATGGATACTGGCAACCCTTCTGTTTATTTAGCCAACAAAAAAAAGCTTCACGGCTACCCCTTAACCCCCTACTTAACGATGGCCGAGCTCAAGCTGCGCTTAGTCAAAGCGCACACAGATGAAGTCGAAGCGTTTTTGCTGGAGCATGGTGATCTGCCGCAAATCCGTATGTTTAAACTTGAGTGGTTGCGCATGCTGGCCAAGCAAGGTAACTGGACGGTGTTTGTTAAACACTACAGCCCAGAGCTGAATTTGGTTGAGCTTGACTGCTGGTTTGCTCAGGCTCAGCTGCAGCAAGGACAACAGCATGCGGCTTTCCAAATAGCGGAAAAGCTATGGCTCAGCAGTGAGTCGCGCCCCAATGCTTGCGATCCTATTTTTGAAGCATGGAATAAAGCAGGCTTACGCACAGCCGATAAGGTTTGGGCACGACTGGCCTTAGCCGTTGAGGCTCGCAACTATGGTTTGGCTAAATTTCTGAGCAAAGAACACCCCAACTCAGCCAAAGCGCAGTTATTTATAGATGTAGCGCAAAAACCAAGCCTTATCAAAGATAAGCAAAATTTCGCTGAACGAAATAAGGAAAATAACGCCATTGTTTCAATTGGTTTGCGACGCTTGTTTCGCGAAGAAGCCGATAACGCGCTTGAACTGCTGACACACTATGGCAAACAGCTTGATTTTTCAAATGACGAGAAAGCAAAAGTGGCGCGCGACGTAGGCGTCATTTTAGCTAAACGCTTTGATCCGCGCGCTCTCGAGGTCATTCGCGACTGGGATCCGCAACTCTCTGATGAGTTGGTCGCACAATGGAATGCACGCTTACTGCTGCGTATAGGAAAGTGGAACGAGGCTGAGCAATCTATTAGCGCGTTACCTGCGGACTTGGCCAGAACTAACCGTTGGCGGTACTGGCAAATTCGCAGCAAGCAGATTACCCGCCCGCTTGAGCCTGCACCAGTAAGTGAATTTCAATCGCTTGCAAAAGAGCGTGATTTTTATGGTTTTATGGCTGCTGACCGAAGCAAATCAAGCTATTCGCTGAATAATATGCCGGTTAATGTACCCCCCAAAACGCTGAACAAGGTTCGCAATAGCAAGGCCATTCAGCGCGCTTACGAGCTTCATGCGTTGGGTGATTTTGCGGCATCACAGCGCGAATGGCAGCACGCAAGTAGGTTGTTTAGCCAAGAAGAACTGCAAGCTCAAGCTAAGCTAGCAATTGAGTTAGATTGGTTTAATCCAGCTATTCGTACCCTAGCGCAAGCACAATACTGGGATGACCTAGATATCCGTTTTCCGTTAGCCTACCAAGCCAACTTAGTCTCAGCGGCACAGCAGCAAGGTATTCATCCAAGCTGGGCTTATGCAATTACTCGCCAAGAAAGTGCTTTTATGCCTACGGTACGCTCACATGCTGGAGCCATGGGCCTAATGCAGTTGATGCCGGGAACAGCTAAAGAAACAGCTAAGCGCTATAACATCCCGCTGAGTTCGCCACAGCAGGCGCTTAATCCAGATACCAACATTCAGCTAGGCACGGCCTACCTGAATCAAATGATGAAGCAATTTAACGGCAACCGCATTTTAGCCACTGCCGCTTATAACGCCGGCCCGGGCCGAGTAAGGCAGTGGCTGAAAAACGCAGAATATCTGCCTTATGATGTCTGGATTGAAACCATTCCTTTCGATGAAACGCGCCAATACGTGCAGAACGTTTTAACCTATTCGGTGATTTACGGAGAAAAGCTGCAGACGCCAACTCCACTGGTGGAGTGGCACGAGCAGCTATTTGAAGAGTAACCGGCTGTCTTAGTCGGGGTCTCTGCTCAATCTATCAAGAATCACTCCGACTAACTTGTCAGGCTGGAATTTTGACAGGAAATTATCACAACCCACTTTTTGCACCATGGCATTATTGAAACTGCCCGACAAAGACGTATGCATAACCACATATAAATCCTTTAGGCGTGGATCGCTGCGTATCTCCGTGGTTAAACGATAACCATCCATTTCCGGCATTTCTGCATCGGTAAACACCATAAGCAGTTTATCCGTTAACACATGTCCTTCATCGGCCCATGCTTTTAAACGATTGATACCTTTTAAACCATCCGTTTCTTTGTGCACGACCAGACCAAGCTGGGTTAGCGTCTCTGATAATTGGCGCAGAGCTACCATTGAGTCATCAATAATCAGCACTTCACGTCCCTGAACTTTGGCCAACAAAGGATCGGTAAGATGCTCTTCTGGGATCGATGTATTCATGGGTACAATTTCAGACAGCACCTTTTCCACATCGATCACTTCGACAATATTGTCTTCTACTTTAGTGATCGCGGTTAGGTAGTGCGAACGCCCTGCGCTACTGGGGGGTGGCTGAATATCTTCCCAGTTGAGGTTGATAATGCGCTCAACGCTGCTAACCAAAAACGCCTGTACTGAGAGATTGTATTCGGTCACGATAATAGTGCTGTTTTCGTCAATCACGCTTGGGCGCATGCCAATGGCCTGTGCCAAATCAATCACCGGAATAGTTTGCCCGCGCAAGCTAACAACGCCTTTCACATGAGGGTGGCGCTGCGGAATCGCTCTAAGCGTTGGTAAACGCACAACTTCTTGCACTTTAAAAACGTTAATCGCAAAAAGCTGACGCCCGCTTAGTCGAAACATTAATATTTCTAAGCGGTTTTCCCCTACAAGCTGAGTACGCTGATCAACTGAATCAAGAACGCTTGCCATTGGTTTATTCATTACACTCACCTGCCATTAAAAAGCTATGATTTGTATATCGACCAGCAGAGAAAAACCTTAAGGAACCTAAAGCGCTAACTTATAAGCTCAGCTTGCGATTAGATGCTTTAATAAACTCTTGCTTCAGGTCGGCAAAAGTGTGCACCGCCGGAAACTGTGGAAATTCTTGGATTACGTTATCCGGTGCATGGAACAAAATACCTGCATGCGCTTCAGACAGCATAGTGGTGTCGTTATAAGAATCACCGGCAGCAATAATACGGTAGTACAGGCTTTTGAAGGCTAGAACTGACTGACGCTTAGGGTCTTTTTGGCGCAACTGATAGTCCACCACGCGGTCGGTCTCATCAACCACAAGCTTGTGGCATAGCAGCGTAGGGAACCCTAGCTGGCGCATTAAAGGCTGCGAAAACTCGTAAAAAGTATCCGACAAAATAACTACTTGGAAACGCTCGCGTAGCCAGTCAATAAATTCAACTGCACCATCTAGAGGTTTTAACGTGGAAATTACTTCCTGAATATCGCCTAGTTTTAAACCATGCTCATCCAGAATGCGTAAGCGCTGCTTCATCAGCACATCATAATCAGGTATATCTCGGGTAGTAGCTTTAAGCGCTTCAATACCGGTTTTTTCAGCAAACGCAATCCAAATTTCCGGAACTAAAACACCCTCAAGATCTAAGCAAGCGATTTCCACAAATAAATCCTCAAAAATTAGCTGTATACAGTTTGCCGGCGACTTTTCCACCGGAGCAACTATCTATTCATATAACTAAAACATCTAGCAATACGGGACTAAATAGGTTCAAAGGCCATAAGCCTTTTGCTAAGATGCTATCTTACCTTATTTGGACAGTATATTGATATGCAAGCCAATAGTCGCCTAGTTTCATTAGTAGAAGCCTGTGAACAGCGAAGTCCACAGCACATTTTAAAAACCGCTTTTGAGCAATTCCCCAACGAGTTATGGCTCTCATTTAGTGGCGCAGATGACATTGTCTTAGTCGATATGGCGTGGAAAATTAACCCTCAGGTTAAGGTGTTTACCATCGATACTGGCCGCTTACATTCGCAAACTTACCAGTTTCTTGAGCAGGTGCGTAACCACTACTCACTGCAGTTGGAGGTCCTGTGCCCGGACGGCGACGAACTAAAGCGGTTCACCAGCCAAAAAGGCTTGTTTAGCTTCTACCAAGACGGTCATTCCGAGTGCTGTTCAATTCGTAAAATAGCCCCATTGCGCAAGAAACTAGCTCAGGCCGACGCTTGGATAACAGGCCAGCGTAAAGACCAAAGCCCTAGCACGAGAAATTTTTTGCCCGAGGTGGAAGTAGACAACAGCTTTTCTTCCCAAGAAAAAACACTGTATAAGTTTAATCCCTTGGCCAATATGACCAGCGAAGATGTATGGAATTATATTCGTGCGCTAGAGCTGCCTTATAATCCATTACACAGCAAAGGTTACAGCAGTATTGGTTGCGAACCCTGCACCCGCCCTATCTTGCCTAATCAGCACGAACGCGAAGGCCGCTGGTGGTGGGAGCAAGCTGAACAAAAGGAATGCGGGCTGCATGCAGCGGATATAATAGCGCGCGACTAACCAAGTTTTTCTCCGCAACACTTGACAAGTATGCGCAAGATAAGAATAATGCGCACCCATTGGCTACATAGCTCAGTTGGTCAGAGCGCAGCATTCATAATGCTGATGTCCCAGGTTCAAGTCCCGGTGTAGCCACCATCTTTCTTTCCAGTGCAATCCACTGGAGTCTTCAAAGCCCCGTAATCTGGGGCTTTGTTGTTTCTGAGCTAGCCACAGCCGCCCACTTCACTCCATGATAATCGACACTCAATAGCCTAGCAGGCAGGCCGCGCAAACTTTCCTCTCACTTCGACAAAGATAGAGTAAGGCTCGATATGGAGGGTAAGTATCGCTATGAATCGCTAACACGTCACTGATTGCAGTTAAAACAATTAGTCACCAATCATAGGCAACCAGAAATACAACGCAATTAGGCTCGCCAGCAACACCGGTGGTGTCAATAACAGACCAACCTTCATGTACTGTCCCCAGCTGATACGGTAGTTTTTCCCAGCCAGCACATGCAGCCATAGCAAAGTAGCCAAGCTGCCAATCGGGGTGAGTTTCGGCCCCAGGTCATTACCAATCACACTGGCATAAATCATCAGTTCACGGGTTTGTTCTGCCACCTGTGCCTGCTCAATTGCCAAGGCACTGACCAGCGTTGACGGCATGTTGTTCATCACCGATGCCACCAGTGCCGCCAGTACACCACTTCCTACCGTGGCAACAAAGTCTCCTTGGCCAGCCAGCCATTGCAATGCATCCGCTCCCAACCCAGTCAAGCCTGCCTTGCCCAGCCCGTATACCACCAGATACATACCGAGAGAAAACAGCACAATCTGCCAAGGCGCACCCTGCAATGCCTTGCGCACCGATACCTGTGCATCACGCCCGCCTTGCCACCAGCGTCCCGCTACAATCATCAGTAATAATGCTGCGGCTCCGGTTACTACAGATACGGGAACACCCAAAGGAGCAGTAACAAAATAGGCCAGCAGCAATACCACCAGCAGTGGGAATGTCAGGCGAAACACCAACGGATCCTTCACTGCACTCTGCGGTGATTCCAGTCCTTCCAAAGCATAGTCTCGTGGTATGTCACGGGCAAACACCAACCACACCACCAACAAAGTGGCCAACAGGGATACCAGATTGACCGGCACCATGACTGCTGCATAGCTACCAAAGCTGATGTCAAAGTAGTTGGCAGTGACGATGTTGACTAGGTTGGAAATGATCAACGGCAAGCTGGTGGTGTCCGCCACAAAGCCCGTGGCGACAATGAACGCCAGTGTTGCCATCGGCGTAAAATTCAAGCGCAGCAAAATTGCGATCACGATAGGCGTCAACAGCAAAGCAGCGCCGTCGTTGGCAAACAGTGCACTGACCATTGCGCCCAGCACCACAATCAATGGCAACAGCCTGCGCCCACGGCCACCACCGAGCCGTGCCACATGCAGTGCCGCCCAAGTGAAGATTCCCGCTTCGTCCAGTATCAACGAGATGATAATCAGGGCCACAAAGGTAAAAGTGGCATCCCAGACAATCCCCCAGACCAACGCCACATCTGCCCAATGCACCACACCTAAGGCCAGTGCGACAATCGCACCAGCCAGAGCGCTATAGCCAATGCCTAACCCTCTTGGCTGCCAAATGACAAACACCAGTGTGAGCAAAAATATAACCAACGCTAACAACATGATCGTCTCGCTTAAATCAAAGTATGTGAGGTCCGACTAGGTTAAACAGCCAGCCGACTAGAGTGAAGATCACCCACAAATACAAAATGAACGTGGCTTGCAGTTTCAGCGTCATGATTTGGCGCAGCATCATCACTTCCGGAATACTGGCTGCAACAGAACTCATGCAAAACGCCAATGTAGTACCAACAGGAAGTCCCTTCAGCAACAAGCTTTCCATCACCGGCACAATTCCGGTTACGTTGGAATATAGTGGGATGGCCACAAACACTGCAGCAGGTACAGACCACCATTCGCCAGCACCCAGGTTTTCCGCAAACCAGTTATCCGGTACGAAGCCATGCAAAGCAGCACCTGCGCCCACCCCGATGATCACCCAGATCCAAACTTTGCGGAAAATGGTGCTCATTTCGTCCCATGCGAAATGGTGACGCAGATAAACACCGGATTGCTGTTGGCCGGCATCGCCTTGCTTGCCTTTACAGAATTTGGCAGGTTCTTTGCCGATTTTTTCTAAAATAAATGGCTGCAACCAACGCTCAGCTTTCAAACTATCCATGACCAAGCCACCAATGACCCCTGCTGTAATGCCGACCAGCACATAGATCATGGCGAATTTCCAGCCCAGCAAGCCCCACAACAGCACTACCGCAACCTCGTTGATCAGGGGTGAGGTGATCAAAAATGCCATGCTGATACCAATGGGAACCCTGGCTGTGGTGAAGCCGAGAAACAGCGGCAGACTGGAGCAGGAACAGAACGGGGTCACCGCACCAAAAGTCGCTCCAAACAGGTAGCCTAAACCTCGCTTTTTACCCACTAGGTAGTCACGAACCCGATCCATATCCACCGTAGCTCGCAACCAGGCGATGGCATAAATCAGGGCACTCAGCAGCAGCAGAATCTTTACCGTGTCATAGATAAAGAACTCCAATGCAGCGCCGGCGTGTGAGCCCTGTTCCAGCCCAATTACATCGAACACCAGCCAAGTGGATGTAGGCAGAATGTATTTGTATGCCAACAGCCACATGACAGTTAATACAGCCAGCAGGCTGAAATACTTCAGGTTCCAGGTACTTGCTACCTTTACGTTTGTAACGTCGGGCTGTTTCTTAGGTCCACAACAACCACCTGCTTGTTCTGCACTGGACTGCTCTGGTTCGACGTTTTTCTTTGGCCCACAGCAACCACCAACTTTAGCCACAGGCTGTTCAGGTTCTGGTTGCTTCTTTGGGCCGCAACAACCGCCACTGGTCTTCTTTACGCTCATTGCTTGTCCTCGTTTAGGCTCTCTTAGGCAATATTTCTGGCGAACAACTGGATTCAGCTCTGAACTCAAGACACAGCTCGGGATGGCCAGCACAGCACTCGTGGGTCAAAAAGCTGATCAGCTCAAGCATCAGGGGAATGTCAGCGCGATAACGCAAATACCGCCCCTCTTGCTCCACGCTGAGCAAGCCTGCCTGGGTCAGATTTTTCAGATGAAAGGATAGGTTTGTTGCAGGCAAATCCAGCAAGCTGGCTATTTCACCTGCTACCAATCCATCCGGCCCTTGCTTGACCAGCAACTTGAACGCATCCAGGCGTACCGGGGAAGCAAGGGACTCGAAAACTTGTGTTGCAGTTTTATTATCCATTCTGCCACTCTTCAATTATAATTGAACTGTCATACTGATGAGCAATATACCACTCTTGAAGGAATACGCAATATGAGCATCACCATCTACCACAACCCAGCCTGCGGCACGTCACGCAACACACTTGGCTTAATCCGAAATAGTGGAGAAGAGCCAACCATCATCGAATACCTGAACACCCCACCTGACCGTAAAACGCTGGAATCACTGATTGCAGCCATGGGTATTCCTGTACGAGAGTTGCTACGCGAATCAGGCACACCTTATGCTGAACTGGGTCTCGGTGACCCAAAATGGAGCGATGAAGAATTGGTCAGTTTCATGCTGGAACACCCCATCTTGATCAATCGCCCCATCGTGGTAACAGAGCTAGGCACACGCTTGTGTCGTCCCTCAGAGGAAGTACTGGCACTTCTACCCAATCCGCAACAAGGCGCATTTACCAAGGAAGATGGTGCAGTGGTCATTAACCAGGAGGGTAAGCGTGTCTGATTTATTTGCTGATATGCCTAACTTGGAACCAGAGCTATTCCAAAAACCAGACACACAGCAGCTCTTTGCTCCGCAGCGCACAGGCCACCCACCGCGTTTTTTAGTGTTATATGGCTCTCTGCGTGAACGCTCCTACAGCCGACTAACCGCTGAAGAAGCAGCCCGCATCCTGACTGCCTTGGGTGGAGAGGTCCGAATGTTTGATCCAAGCGGGCTACCACTGGTTGACGATGCTCCCGCTGAGCATCCCAAAGTCAAAGAGCTTCATGAACTGGTGCAGTGGGCCGAAGGCATGGTGTGGAGTTCACCGGAGCGACACGGTGCTATGACCGGTCTAATGAAAACCCAGATTGACTGGATTCCCCTGTCAGTGGGTGCAGTACGCCCCACACAGGGTAAAACCCTGGCAGTGATGCAGGTGTCAGGTGGTTCCCAGTCATTCAACGCCGTCAATCAGATGCGTATTCTGGGGCGCTGGATGCGCATGCTGACCATCCCTAACCAATCGTCAGTCGCCAAAGCCTATCTGGAGTTTGACGAAGCTGGACGCATGCTGCCCTCGTCCTATTACGATCGGATTGTGGACGTGATGGAAGAGCTGATGAAGTTCACTTTGCTGACCCGTGATGCTACGCCTTACCTGGTTGATCGCTATAGCGAACGTAAAGAAAGCGCTGAACAGCTGAGCCAGCGAGTGAATCAACGCAATATTTAATCCAAATCAGGAGTGGTCCTGCGTTCAATTGCACTAAGGTGTGAGCTGCCTACGCCCGTATATGGCCCGTAGGTAGCATCCTCTGGTGTAGTACCGCAAAGACCAGCAATTGCTTCTGCTCTATCCGGTAGTAAAGCATGTGGCTCGCACAGGGAAAGCTGTATACCCCTTGACCCACATCTTCTCGCTTGCTGCCTTGCCCTGGAAACTCGGCCAACAGCTTGATGGTGCTGCGCAGATTTAACAGGTACTTGCTAGACTGTTCCTGGCCCCACTGCTGTGCGGTATAACGACGAATATCCGTTAAATCCTGTTGTGCGTCACGGGTTAAACGAAAAGCCGCTGCCATCAGTCATCGTTTCCTTGCAAGAGCTGGTCAAAAAACTGGCCGCCATCAACGGTATCCCCTGCCGCGATCTGTTCCCTCGCCCGCTCCGCCCTCAAACGCAATAGCTCCAGCTTCAATTCATCCGTGCTGACAAAATCCTCGGACGATACCAATACTGCCACTGGCTTGCCGTGCTTGCTGATGTGTACGGGCTCTCGCTGGGACATCAGCAATACCTCACCAAATTTCGTTTTTGCTTCGTTTGCCGTCATGACAGGTCTAGACATTGCACACCTCACACTAAATACTCGATTCGACTGTATCGAATGATTCAATCAATTTGAGTCAAGCCTACCACATCTCTCGGCCAACCGTCTTTCCGGTTTATCTTATTCAAAAAAATTACAGTCACACATTACTGTCATGACGACGACGTCATCATCCATTGGAGTCTTGACCATGACAGTACGATGCCCACATTGCGGCTCAACAAACACACACCAATCTTCCAGCATCACCACAACCACTGCGGGTGCCGGAGCAATTGGCGGCATAGCCACAGCCGTTTCCAAAACCCTCGGCAAAGGTATTCCTGCCGGTGGGGCCGTTCAGTTTGCTGCCGGAATCATCATCAGCAGTATCTTCTCTGGTTTGGCAGGCACCCTGCTTGGAGCCAAAGTCGGCTCGGAGCTGGAGCGTTCCATGCCGCCCAAGCATCACTGTAACCAGTGCGGCCACAGCTTTACCTCGATGAAACAACTCAGTTAGTTATAAGGAGAAACCCCATGGCTCATTTAGTCGAACAGATGGCCTATGCCGGTGATACACCTTGGCATGGGTTAGGCAATCAACTCTCGCCCAAGCAACCCCTTGAGGTCTGGCGGCGGGAAGCCGGGATGGATTGGGAAATCCTTGATAGCCCGGTTCACTTCAAGTCAGAAGTGCATGGCCCTTTGGGTGCCATTCATACATTCCCTGAACAACGTGTCCTCTACCGCTCAGATACCAAAACGGCTCTGTCGGTAGTGTCCAATCGTTATCAGGTGGTACAGCCCCGTGATGTGATCGAGTTCTATCGTGACCTGACCGAGGTATCCGGGTACGAACTGGAAACAGCAGGCGTGCTCAAAGGCGGTCGTAAGTTTTGGGCATTGGCACGTACCGGTCTGGACTTCGCTTTAAAAGGCAAAGATCAGGTGAACGGCTATCTGCTGCTGGCCACGTCCTGTGACGGCACCATGGCCACCACCGCAACACCGACCACTGTGCGTGTGGTGTGCAATAACACCCTGACCGTAGCCATCGATGGCGCATCTCGTGCGTTCAAGGTTCCACACAACACGTTCTTCCAGCCTGATGTGGTAAAGCAGGTTCTGGGCATTACAGTCTCGTAATGGGACGACTTCAAGTATCAAATGCGCCTGCTGTCTCAACACAAGGTCCACTGGAAAGAAACTGTGGGATATTTCATGGATGTTATTTGCGACATTGATGAAAACCATCCCAGTCCCTGAAAAGTTCCTCAACGAACCCGACCACTTTAAAATGCTGTCTCAGCAAATTAACGCTTTACAACGCTGTCTAAAAATCATGTTCTAACTGCAGGATTGATGTGATTTTTTAAGGTTAGCTTCAGATATCAGGCCTACAGTAAAGACGTAAGCCAATCTGGGAGAAAGCCATGAAAACGCCACTATTTTTCACCACTCTATTTGCAGCTACTTTGGCAACTGGAACAGCCTTTGCTGATGACGACTGCAATGACCCCATAGCTAACTGGCAGCCGCGAGAAGCCTTGCGCCAAATGCTTGAAGACAAAGGCTGGGAGGTGCAGCGCATCAAGGTTGATGATGGCTGTTATGAAGTTAAGGGGCTTGATCAGGACGGTAACAAGGTTAAGGCCGAGTATTTTCCTGCCTCTTTGCGTCTACGTAAGCTAGAAACGAAATTCAAACAAAACTCGGGCGTAACAGACGAGTTACCCAATCGAAACAAGCAAAAAAGAACAGATAAACAAAGCAATCGTGATAACGGAGACAGATCATGAAAAAGCTCACTCTTATTCTTGCCATGCTTGCGGCTATCAGTCTGTCTACCCTCAGCCAGGCGCGTGAAGTGACGTTCACCACCCAGCTGAAAAATTACAGCGGTGATGGTGCTTATATAGTGCTGTACCTCGTTAACGAGAACGGTCAATACCAGCGCACGTTTTGGCTGGCCGGAACAAAATCAAAATACTACAAGCACCTACCTGACTGGGCGCGTGGCAGCGGGCTACGCAGCAGTGAATATGATGGCGTGACTGGAGCCAGTGTGCTGAGCGGCAAAACCCTCAAGGTCACCGTCGATATTGATGATGCGTTGATTGATGCGGGGTACGAGGTGCGCGTGGACACCTCTGTCGAAGACAAGCGTGACAACCGTGCCGACGTTAGTGCGCCGTTAACCACTGATGGTGCGGGCAAATCCTTTGCAGGTCGTGGCTACGTGCAGTCATTCAGCTACGGCTTCTAAAGCTGAGCAAACCAGGAGTCTATTATCATGCTACGCCAACTGCACTCATTACCCGGCCTGCTCGCTGCGTTGTTTGTCGTCCTACTTGCTGTAACGGGAGCGATCCTATCGCTTAACCCAGCACTGGAGCGGTTGGCTACTGTTCTACCAGCCGCTGGACAGATAAGCGTTGCCGAGCTGACGGGTAAGTTGGCCAAGCGTTATCCTGAAACCGAGCAAATTGTTCGCACGCCTTCGGGCACTTTGATTGTTTATTTCACCCGTGATGGTCAGGTCGGAGCTGATCGTGTGAATCCTCAAACTGGAGAAACCATCGGCCCCTATGAGCCATCATCTTTCTCGCGCTGGGTGAAGAACCTACATCGCTCCTTGTTACTGGATACTCCCGGTCGTGCAATAGCAGGCATCACGGCGTTGCTATTAGTTACGTTAACGATTTCAGGTGTTTTCTTACTGGCCACCCGCATGGGCGGCTGGCGTCAACTGCTACAGCCAGTCCGTGGCACTCTAAGTCAACGTTTGCACATCGAGTTTGGCCGGGTTGTGATAATTGGCCTGCTGCTGTCTGCATTAACCGGGGTTTACCTTTCCGCCATTACTTTCGAGCTAATATCTGAGGGGATAGAGGCCGAGCCTGAACTGCCACAACAGGTATCGAGCGGTATTCCTGCAGCTACCAACACATTAGCTGCTTTAAAAGCTATGGACTTAACTCAACTGCGCGAGCTGGTTTACCCCTACCCTAACGATCCTGACGGCATGTACTCTCTAACGACTGAGCAGGGTGCTGGCTATATCGACCAGGTCAGCGGCGAGTGGCTTTCTTATCAAGAGCACGATGCCACCCATGTGTTCTATGAATTTATTTATATGCTGCATACAGGCGAAGGGCTCTGGTGGCTTGGCATAATCCTTGGTTTGTTCGCATTGGCCATCCCCGTAATGGCTGTAACAGGCCCTCTGATCTGGTGGAAGCGCCATAGCTCCAAACCCAAGTTCGCTGCTAACAGTGCTGCCAACACTGCTGATACGGTGATCCTTGTGGGCAGCGAAAGTAACAGCACTTGGGGCTTTGCCAAAACCTTACACGACAACCTAGTTCAAGCTGGTTACCGCGTACATAGCGCACCAATGAACCAACTCGCCTCTAATTATCGTTCTGCGCAGCGGTTATTTATTCTTAGCGCTACCTACGGTGATGGTGATGCACCGGCCTCAGCTAAACAGTTCTTTCAGCGACTGGAAAAGATACACCAACAACCGACGTTTGCTACTGCCGTACTGGGCTTTGGTGACCGTCAATATCCTCAATTTTGCGGGTTTGCAAAAAAAGTAGAAGAAACACTCAGTGCTAAAGGATGGCCACAGTTATTACCGCTAGACCGCATCAACCGACAATCACCGCAGGAGTTCGCCCGCTGGGGTAATGCAGTGGGTAAAGCTTTGGGCAGCGAGCTGACGCTGGTGCATATTCCAACACGACCTAAAACCACCACTCTAACGCTTGCTGAGCGCGTGGATTACGGTGTTGACGTACAGGCGCCAACTGCTGTACTGCGTTTCATCGCGTCAGAAAACAACACAGAAATCAATCTTATCAGTCGCTTATTTAAGCGCAGCGGATTACCACCTTTTGATGCTGGCGATTTGGTTGGTATTATTCCGCCGGGCAGCCAAGTACCGCGTTTTTATTCACTGGCCTCTGCTTCCAAAGACGGTATTCTGGAAATCTGTGTGCGCCAGCACCCTAACGGCCTGTGCTCAAACTTTCTTTGCACGCTGCCCATAGGTGGCAACATCGAAGCTTTTATTCAACTCAATCCAGACTTTCGCCCTGCTTCTGGTAAAGCGCCCATCGTACTCATCAGCGCCGGCACTGGTATCGGGCCATTAATGGGCTTCATCCGCCATAACTGGGCACACCATCCTATGTATCTGTATTGGGGTGGCCGTTCTCCACAGTCCGATTTTCTCTACGAGCCTGAGTTAAACACCTACCTTAAAGACAAACGACTGACCGAACTGAACGCCGTATTTTCACGCACCAATGACCGCGCCTATGTGCAGGATAAGATTAGCTTAGACGGCGAAAAACTACGCAAATTGATTAAAAGTGATGCACAAATTCTGGTCTGCGGCGGCAGAGACATGGCCAACAGCATTATGACGGCACTGAATGACATCCTTGCGCCATTAGATATCAGCGTTGTAACACTTAAAGTCCAAGGTCGCTATCGTGAAGATGTTTATTGAACAGGCTGCCTATCCACAAATAAAAATACCTATACAAATTAATTGACCTGTACAGCTTTTAATATATTCTTGTACAAGGCTTTTATTTTGTATAGGTATTTGGTTATGAGCACAGATAAGTTAATCAAGGTTGGCATCAGTTCTTGTTTGCTCGGCGCGCCCGTGCGTTTTAATGGCGGACACAAACAATCCTTGCTGTGCAAAGACGTGCTGAGTCAATACTTTACCTATGTTTCCATCTGTCCTGAGCAAGCCATTGGCCTTGGCACACCACGTGAGCCGATTCGTTTGGTTGGTGATGTGGCGCAGCCGCGTGCTATCGGTACAGTGAATCAAGCGCTGGACGTGACTGAGGCTTTGACCGCCTTTGGTCAACGCACGGCTGCTGAGCTGGATGATATTTGCGGGTATATTTTGATGCAAAAATCGCCCTCTTGCGGCATGGAGCGCGTGAAGGTGTATCAAAAAGACGGCCATAGCGCTGAGCATGGCAGTGGCTTGTTTGCTGCCGCTTTAATGCAGGCACAGCCACTTTTACCTGTGGAAGAAGATGGCCGTTTGAATGATCCGGTATTACGGGAAAACTTTATCACCCGTGTATTCGCCTATGCCCAGTGGCGTGAGTTGCTCGACAGCGGTTTAACACGGCAAAAACTTTACGACTTCCATGCCCGTTATAAATATCAGCTAATGGCCAGCAGCCCAGCCGACTGCACCGCGCTAGGTCGTTTACTGGCCAGCAATCAGCAGCTAGAACTCGCTAGTATAGCTAATGATTACTTCAATTTGTTTATGCCTGCTTTGAAAAAAATAGCCAATCGCGGCACGCATACCAATGTGTTACAGCACATCAGTGGCTATATCAAACACTCGCTCAGTAGCGCTGAAAAGCGTGAGTTACAAGCCTTAATTACGCAGTATCGCACCGGTATTGTGCCGTTAATTGTGCCGCTGACGCTGATAAAACATCATTTTAACCGCCATCCCGATCGCTACATTGCTGGGCAGGTGTATTTGCAGCCGCACCCTGAAAACCTTAGCTTGCGTAACGCGCTATGAATGATTTTATCTCCCAAACAGCGCAAGAGGCTGGTAAGCGACACGCTGAGCCACTATTCCCGATTCGCGATGTCGCCCAGCAAACCGGAGTCAATCCCGTCACTTTGCGCGCGTGGGAGCGTCGTTACGGACTCATCAAACCACTGCGCACCGCCAAGGGTCATCGTCTGTATAGCTTTGAACATATTAAGCGGATTCGTAAAGTTCTTGACTGGCTTGAGCGTGGCGTGGCGGTTAGCCAAGTGAAGCAATTGCTTGAAGAACAGACAGGGCAGCCATTGGCTGAAGACTCGCCTTGGCGCACCCAGCAGGCGCAATGGTTTACATGGATTGAACAGCTGGCCGAGCGCCAACTGGATGAGGGTTTTAAGCAAGCGATGGCGCTATACCCGCCAGAAACACTCTGCCAGCACTTGCTGTTGCCCTTGCTAGAAAAGCTACAGCAACACTGGAGAGTCACTGAGGGTGCTCGGGTTGAGCAGGTATTTTTTATGACGTGGCTGCGTACTCAGCTTGCCAGTCGTATAGCGCACAACAACCGCTTGCATCACAGCCCGCCGCTGCTGGTTGTCAGCTTATCTGAACAAATAATGGAGCCAAAGTTGTGGCTTTGCGGATGGCTGGCCAGCTATGCCGAATGCTCGGTGCGGGTGCTTGAATGGCCTATTCCGGCGCCTGACTTGACGCTTGCTGTTAAACGTCTACAACCGCGGGCACTGTTGCTCTACGGTAGCCAACGTATACAGGTTGAATCGCTGCGTGAGCTGATAGAGAACCTGCCCTGCCCTGTGCTGTTATCGGGCCAATCGGTGACGATTCATCGCGATGAATTAGCCGATTTAACCCAGCTTAACTGCGCTGCCGATCCGCTGCAGACCTACCACAGCCTGCAGCATCTCAATCTTTTACACCATCAATAAGGAACTGCACATGCGCCAACTCATTTGGTTGCGTACTGATCTGCGGATACATGACAACACCGCCTTGCTCGCCGCCACTCAAGCGGGCCCTACGATTGCGGTGTTTTTACTCAGCTCAGCGCAGTGGCAAACACACAATAATGCCGCCTGCAAAGTCGATTTTTGGCTGCGTAACCTTGCCGAAGTGCAAAGAAACCTCGCGGCACTCAACATCCCCTTACTGATTCGTAGCGCCGAACGTTGGCAAGAAGCGCCTACAGTCATAGCCCAGCTGTGCCATGAATTAAACATTAGCGCTGTGCATGTTAATACCGAGTATGGCGTTGACGAAAGCCAACGTGATGCAGCCGTTGGTGCGCAACTGGTTGAACAGGGCCTCTTATTTAAAAGTCATCATGACCGATTGTTGTTTAAGCCCGGCAGTATTCTCACGCAAAATGACAGCTACTTTAAAGTATTCAGCCAGTTTCGTAAGGTCTGCTATCAGCGCTTACACAATTACATTGCACCATGCCTTACCGTACCTACAGCGCAAGCGGTTTTACCCATTGAGGCCGATCCCGTTCCTGCTAACGTGGCTGGATTCACAACAGTTGCCACCTCACTGCAAGCCCTATGGCCTGCGGGTGAAACCGCTGCACAGCAACGTCTGGATAGCTTTTGTGCTGAGGCGATTGATGATTATTCAGAGCAACGCGACTTCCCTGCCGAGCTAGGCACTAGCCAGATTTCTGCCTATTTAGCTGCCGGTGTGCTGTCTGTGCGCCAATGCTTGCATGCTGCGCTAGCGGTGAACCAGGGCGAGTTTGATTGCGGCAAGTCAGGCGTGGTGACTTGGATTAACGAACTGCTTTGGCGTGAGTTTTACACGCACATACTGGTGGGATACCCCAAGGTATCGCGTCACCGAGCCTTCAAGGTTGAAACAGAGTTTTTAGCTTGGCGCAAAGCACCCGATGACTTGCTGGCTTGGCAACAAGGCCGCACCGGTTTCCCGATTATTGATGCAGCGATGCGACAACTTCTAGCCACTGGTTGGATGCACAACCGTCTGCGCATGGTTGTGGCCATGTTTTTAACTAAAAACCTGCTGATTAACTGGCGTGAAGGTGAACGCTTTTTTATGCAGCACTTAATCGATGGTGATTTAGCCGCAAACAATGGCGGCTGGCAGTGGAGCGCATCAACAGGTACAGATGCCGTGCCATATTTTCGTCTATTTAACCCCATCAGCCAATCCAAAAAATTTGACCCACAAGGCGACTTTATTCGGCACTGGTTGCCTGAGCTGGCACACTTAAGTGACAAAGACATCCACCAGCCGAAACAGCTGGGTGGCTTATTTGATACCACTGATTACCCCAAACCCATAGTGGATTTAGCCTCGAGTCGTGAACGGGCATTAAATGCATTTAAAAACCTGCCGCGAAACCTGCCGCGAAACCTGCCGCGCAGCGCCGATTTTAACGACCCTTTTGGTACAGATTGATGAATGGACTAAGACTACTGATTAATATCGTCCTTGCGGCTGTGTGCGCTTGGGGCGGCATCTATTTGCTTGGGCAGGACTCTTATTATCTGCATGACCGCTGGCATCGTGTGCCGGGCACGACCTTCTCTGGAATGTAGCTGTATCTCTTAGCTGCGAGCCTGTTCTGCCTGAGTGCCTTCTCCATCGCCGTTGCGCGAGCTGGGCTAGCAGGAACACTGCCCATGCTAAACCCCCAGTCTCTTGAGATACATCCAAACTAC
Organism: Thiopseudomonas acetoxidans; assembly: GCF_030362935.1. Lineage (NCBI taxonomy): Bacteria > Pseudomonadati > Pseudomonadota > Gammaproteobacteria > Pseudomonadales > Pseudomonadaceae > Thiopseudomonas > Thiopseudomonas acetoxidans. The sequence goes on along the minus strand of NZ_JAUCDY010000003.1, from coordinate 93,345 downwards.
AAAGGGCAGCTCCTTACGCTGTATTGGTATTTTGTGGTTCCCGCTAACGAACTTCAATTCCACCCTGCTGAGGGTTCTTTTTAAATAGAAAAATATATTCTGCGGTCTATACTTAGCCATATCTACATGAAAGGACTCAGGCGTATGGCTAATAAAACCCCCACCCTGCTTTTTCTTCTAACAGCCTTGCTAGTGTCCAACACTGCGGTGCTGGCCAGCGAGAGGCAAACAGAGTTCAACGATGATAATTACCAGCCACGCGGTGCTATCAATATAACACCGGGAATAAAAACCAAAAAAACACAGCGCAAACCCGCAAAAGCAGCTCAGCCCGGGCCGTTACGTTCGGTGAAATGGCAGTGGGACGGTGCTGGTTTTTCCAATAAGCGCAAAAGCCAGAGTAAAAGCGCAGGCGTGTTTTATTATCAAATCCGCAACCGCAGCATTAACACCTCTAGCCTGTGCGACAACTACACTGCTGGTTCGCTAATTTATAGGGATTGTCGCAAAGCGGCTAAAAGGTACTTTAACGAACAATGCTCAAGCCAGTTTCCAGAGGCCTGCGGCGCCGCTGGAATGACGCCATAGAGCATAAAGCACCTATGACATCATCGAGCATCTATTATGCAGAGGCTTCTTTGTTAACTGATGCTGCTTTTAATTTGTCAGGGTTAATTAAAAAGTGTGCCAACGCGGGCAGTAACCAAATTGCACCCAGCATGTTCCAAAGGAACATAAAGGTCAGCATTAAGCCCATATCTGCTTGGAATTTAATGTCTGAGAAAATCCATGTTGCCACGCCAATGGCTAAACACACCCCGGTAAAGAGCACGGCTTTACCAGTTGATTTTAAGGTTTGATAGTAGGCTTCTTGCAGCGGTATGCCCATGCGTAAGAAGGTCTCTAGGCGACTGTAGATATAAATCCCATAGTCCACCCCAATGCCCACGCCTAACGCAATAACAGGCAAAGTCGCAACCTTAACGCCTATCCCCAACCATGCCATTAAGGCATTACCCAGTACCGAAGTGAGCACCAACGGTAAAATCACACAGGCCGTTGCCGCAACCGAACGGAACGTTAGCAGACACATAAAAATCACTGCACTGTATACCGCAATAAGCATCATGCCTTCAGAAGCAGAAATCACATCGTTGGTCGCCGCCTCAATCCCCGCATTCCCCGCTGCCAATAGGAACTGGTAATCATCGGTATTGTTTTGCGCAGCAAACTCTTCCACTGCAGCGACAGCGGTTGCGAGCGTTTGGGCTTTGTGATCCTCAAGGAAAATAAGCACGGGGGCTAGTGAGCAATCTGAGTTATACAGTGAGTCGGCACGGGAAATGGAGTTATTCAGCACGTGTGCGTTACGTGACAAAGCCTCCCACTTCAAATTTCCTTCGTTCATGCCTTTAATCACTTGCTTGGCCACGGTCACCATGGATACCACCGACTGCACGCCCTGGGTATTTTCCATTTTCCAGGTCAGGTTATCCATCGCATTCATCACGTCGTACTTAGAGCACGACTCCGTGGGTGTTTTTACCATCACAACCAAGACATCTGAGCTGGTTGAGTAATTATTGATCACAAAGTCGTTATCAAGGTTATAACGCGAGTCGGGATGCAGCTCGGGAGCTCCTTGGTCAAGATCGCCAACCTGTAAATTTTGCCCATACCAAAGACCTAAACACACAGCCACCACCGCTAAACCAATAGAAATAGGTGCTACTTTAGCGTTGGCAAAGTTAGACGCTTTGCGCCATATGCCGCTTTCTCGCGCCCCACTTTCACGACTTGCCTTCAGAGCTGCTTTACTTAATCCCAAATACGACACCACCACTGGCAAGAAAATCAGGTTGGTCAGAATAATGACCGCCACACCCACCGAAGCACCGATAGCCAGCTCACGAATCACGCCAATATCAATCAATAACAGCGTAATGAAACCAACCGCATCGGAGGATAACGCTATCATGCCCGGCACAAATAGCTGCCTAAACGCCATACGTGCGGCGCTAAGCGCATTCACGGCGGTACTAGACGACATGGCAACACCGTTAATGATCTGCACACCATGCGAGATGCCGATGGCAAAGACCAAGAACGGCACCAACATGGAATAAGGGTCAATACCAAAACCCATCAGATGCAACAGCCCTAGCTGCCAACCCACAGCCACTAGCGTAGTAAACAGTACAGCCAAGGTGCTTTTGATACAGCGTGTGAAACGCAATAGCAGCAAGAACGTGATGCCTAGCGCGACCGCAAAGAACATCGCAACACCAATCAAGCCATCAATTAAGTCACCGACTTTTTTAGCAAAACCAATAATGTGGATTTTGATCTTAGGGTTCTGAGACTGATACTTATCACGAATGTGCTCTTCAAGCTGATGTGAGAAATCACGGTAATCCAGTTTAAGTAAGGTGCCCTGATCTTGCGGATCAGGAAACACTTCCAATAACGGAATTTCAACAATGCTGGACTTGAAATTATTCGCCACCAAGCGCCCTACTTGACCCGACTTAAGAATATTACTGCGTAACTCTTCCAGGCTTTCTGCCGAGCCATCATAGGTTTGTGGAATAACCTCCCCACCATCAAAGCCTTCTTCGGTCACTTCAGTCCAGCGCACGTTTGGACTCCAAAGAGAGCGCACGCCAGCACGGTCTACACCGGGAATATAAAAGGCTTCATCGCTAATTTGCTTCAGCGTTTCCATGTACTCAGGGTCGAAGATATCGCCTTCAGTCGCTTCAACAGAAATACGTACGCTATTACCTAGGTTCGAGAGGTCATCCTTGTACTGCAACATCTTTTCAATGTAGGGGTGCTGCAGTGGAATCATTTTTTCAAAGCTGGTTTCTGGTCGTACTTGTGCCGCTTGCCAGAATAAAAAAACACTGGTAAGTGCACAAATCAGGATAACCCAAGGACGGTTACTAAAAATGAGCCGCTCAGCAACTGCTGCTGGATTACTTGTGGATTTCCCCGTCATATCCCTACTCCAGTCTTATTTTTCTAAAGCTACGCCGCTAGGCGACGCTAGATGAATGCCATGCTGGCCGATTAAAATCAAATTACCGTTCTGCGTTGCAGTAACGCCTGCCAGTGACAGGCGATCTGCTCGGTTAACAATCGAAAAGCTTTGGCCTGCATCAGTGCTGCGCAAAACGCTGCCACCATGACCGACAATTAGCACGCTGCCATCTACAAGCAAGCTACTATCTGCTAAGCCAAACTCAAAAACCCCATTGGCAGTGCGCAAGTTAATTCTTTGCCAGCTATCACCAAAATCTGTTGATCTGAATACATGCCCCCGCAAACCATAGACCAACAAGGTGTTTTCTTGAGCTGTTGCTTGTACACCAAATAATGAGCCTTGATAAGGACTGGTAACTGTTTCCCAGTTTTCACCCATATCTAGCGAGCGATACATCACACCCATTTCGCCTACGATAAAAACACCTGCTCCTTTGACCGCTGTAATTGCGTTAAGGTGGTAGCCATTTTCATTCTCTAACGCGTCACCGATGCTGTCCCAGTGCTGCCCACCGTCTTGAGTGTGCAACAAAGTACCGTAGGCTCCTACAGCAAAACCCTTATACTCATCGGCAAACCAGATATCTAACAAAGGCGCTTCTAGCGCTAAGTCCTGGTATTGCTGCGTCCAATTTAGCCCACCATCGTTACTGTGTAGGATCAGCGCATCATGTCCTACAGCCCAACCGTGCTTAGCATCAACAAAATATACAGCCGTTAGCAATTGTTGCGTAGGAACCTTGGCTTGCTGCCAAGTTTTACCCTCATCATCGCTGTATAAAATATAGCCACGGTCACCTACAGCAATAATGCGCTGTCCCGCATGGGCAATATCAAGCATTAGGCTTTGTGTCGCGCGAAGGGTTTGCGCGGCATGAGGGGGTTGTGGTTCATGAGCATAACCATGTGTTAGCCAACTAGCTGACAGACTTAAAGCCAGCGCTAAAGTGCTCTGCTTAAGTAACTTAAGTGGTTGCTGCACAGGCAAGAACATAAACCATTTCCCCTTATATATTTTTTGTATGAGGTTTTTTTTTGCGTATAGACCACAACCATAGTGCCAAAAACAAAGGCAAACAAGTGTTTGAGATAGTTTATTTGAGTTGCCCTGCTAGTCTTTTACTGACTCAAAAGTCAGTAGCAAAAACCTCCCCTATTTGCTGCTGACAACTATACTTTCCTCTATAAATCATAGACTTCTGTCAGTCATGTTAAGCAAAACGTATTTGTAGATACCTTGTTTAAACGCAAGCTTTTTTATACTCCTCGCTAAACAACTTTGAAGAATCAAAGGGTGTGTTTGCTTGTACGCAGCCGGTCGCTTGGCGCAGCTCTTGTAGGAGCGCAACTTTTGCGCGAATGTGGCTAGCCGGCAGCACTTGAGCTGGCTTTTTAGCCGGCAGCACTTGAGCTGGCTTTTTAACCGGCAGCACTTGAGCAAGCCACATTAGCAGCAAGCAAAGCGCCAGCATTAAGCCAACGTACGTTCTAGCACCTCATACAAATCCTTGGACAACTTAGGCAGGGCTTGCAGCTGTTCTAGTTGAGCACGCATCAACGCTTGCTGTGCAGGCGTATAGCGTTGCCAGCGGGTTAAGGGCGTAATAATACGGGCGGACATCTGTGGGTTGAGCGCATCCAGCGCCGCTACCTGCTCGGCTAAGAACACATAACCACTGCCGTCTTCTGCGTGGAACTGGGGCAAATTATGCTGGGTAAACGCACCGATCACCGCGCGCACTTTGTTGGGGTTTTTAATGCTAAAGCTGGGGTGCTGCATTAACTGGCGAACGTGCGCCAACTCGCCCAGCACTGAGCTGGCCGCCTGCACGCTAAACCATTGGTCCATCACTAGGGGATCGTGCGCAAATTCTTCGGCAAACTGAACTAAGGCCGCCTGGGCTTGGCTCTGTGCTGTGCTGTTGACTAAGCAGCTGAGCGCGGATAAACGCTCAGTCATATTGTCCGCCTGCTCAAATTGCGCCACGGTGGCTGCAACAATGTCGTCACGCTGCAAGAGCGTTAGGTAGCTGAGCGCCATGGCTTGCAAACGACGGTTGCCGATTTGCTCAGCCTCGGGACGGTACTGGGTTTGCTTCGCCTGTTCACGCAGGCGGTTATAGAGCGCCTGCAAAGGCTCCGCTAACTGCTCGGCCAGATACAAGCGTACGGCTTCACGTGCCTTATCAGTCAGCTGAACGTCGGCCTGTTCTTGCAACTCCAGCAGGTAGGCTAGGCTGGGAAAGCTGATAATTTCTGCTTGCAGCGCTGTGTCTAAGTGCGGGTTGTTCAATACGGCGGCAAATGACTGCGCTAAACACCCATCAACCTGCACAGGGGCATGAGTGCGTAGCTGTTCGCACACTTCTTCAATCACCTGCACGGCTAACTGCTGGGCGGCTTCCCAACGATTAAAACCATCGCTGTCATGTTGCAACAAGAACGCCAATTGCTCACGGCTGTAGTCATAGTGCAATTTAACCGGCGCGGAAAAGCCACGCAGCAGTGACGGCAACGGGCGTTCGCTCACCTCGGTGAAGGTAAAACGCTGCTGAGCTTGGTTAAGGGTCAGCACCCAGTTATCTTGCGTTACACACTGTTCTGCGTCTTGCAAACGTGCGCTGAGGGCTTGCCCTTCTGCGCCTAATAAGCCCATCGCCACTGGAATGACAAAGGGCTGTTTGTTAGCTTGCCCCGGCGTGGCTGGGCAGCTTTGTGCGATATCGATATGGTACAGCTGTCGTTCGGCATCATATTCATCCGTAACGCGCAGCACGGGCGTACCGGCTTGGCTGTACCAACGTTTGAACTGGGTTAAGTCCATGCCGCTAACGCTTTCCATCGCTGCGACAAAATCATCGCAGGTCACAGCCTGACCGTCATGGCGCTCAAAATACAAATCCGAGCCTTGGCGGAAGCGCTCTGGACCGAGCAATGTATGCAGCATGCGCACCACTTCTGCGCCTTTCTCGTAAATCGTCCAAGTATAGAAGTTGGAAATCTCCATGTACTCAGGTGGACGCACGGGGTGTGCTAAGGGGCCAGCATCTTCAGCAAACTGATGGGTGCGTAAAAAAGTGGCATCTTCAATGCGTTTAACTGTGCGCGAGTTCATATCCGCAGAAAACTCGCTGTCACGAAACACGGTAAAGCCTTCTTTAAGCGACAACTGGAACCAGTCACGGCAGGTGACGCGGTTGCCCGACCAGTTATGGAAGTATTCGTGGGCGACAATACTTTCAATGCGCTGAAAAATGGCGTCAGTGGAGGTTTCTGGCTTGGCCAACACACAGCTTGAGTTGAAGATATTCAAGCCTTTGTTTTCCATTGCGCCCATATTAAAGTCGTTCACCGCCACGATCATAAAGATATCCAGATCGTATTCGCGCCCGTACTGCTCTTCATCCCAGCGCATGCATTTTTTCAGGCTATTCATCGCGTGCTGGCATTTGTCGATATTTTCCGGCTCGACAAAAATCCGCAGCGTCACCTCACGGCCATTCATGGTGGTGAAGCTGTCCTCCACCGACCAGAGATCACCGGCCACCACAGCAAACAAGTACGCTGGTTTTTTATGCGGGTCCTGCCAGGTTGCCCAATGGCGCTTGTCTTCCACGCCTTCTTCAATCAGGTTGCCGTTAGAGAGCAGTATCGGATAACGCTGCTTCTCGGCAATCACTGTGGTGGTAAAGCTGCTCATCACATCCGGACGATCGAGGTAATAAGTAATTTTGCGGAAACCCTGCGCTTCACACTGGGTGCAGAACATCTCGCCTGATTTATACAGCCCTTCGAGCGCGGTGTTATTTTGCGGCTCAATGCGTACTGTGCTGTCGAGGGTAAAGCTAGGACGCAGCGGTTGCAGGCTAAGCTGCTCGGCATCTACTTGATAATCAGCGGCGGTTAACACCTGATCATCCATCGCCAAATGCAACAGTTGCAGCTCAACCCCATCAAGCACCAGCCTAGGCAAGTCGCAGCCCAATGCGGGGTTACGCTGCATCACCAAGTGCGCATGCACCAAGGCATAATCCTCATACAGCTCAAAGGTCAGATGGGTTTCGTCAATGAGGTAGTCGGGCTGCTGATAATCCACTAAACGGATCAATTTCGGTTGTTCAGTACGCATAAATTCCTCGAGGGTGCATGTGCTGTAAGTGCCGGAAGACACAGGTTTCGGTGCGCTGGTTTTATTGCTAGAGTTGGCGCAGTGCCAGCTGATAAGCGGTATATTTACGGATATTAATCACCCCGGTATCAAAAATTAGATACTGGCCTTTAATGCCTTGCAAGGTGCCTTCGGCAACAGGGTTTTTGTCTAGGTTAAAGCTGGTAATTTTGCTCGGGTACTGCTCAACCGGATATTCAATCTCCAGCACCTGTGCATCATCAACGGCCTGTATGGCCTGCAAGCCAAAACGCTGCTGTAAGTCGTGAATGGGCTCTGCACAGCGCTTAAACAACTGTTCGCGAATCGCGGGCAAATCCAGTGGCTTCGCATCCTCGCGCAATAAAGCACGCCAGTTAGTGCGGTCCGATATTTGTGAGCGCAGAGCATCTTCAACAAAACCAGACTGCTGACGGGTTTGTACACGGAAAATAGGCAGTGCTTGACTCGCACCCTGATCCAACCAACGCGTAGGCATCTGCGACACCCGCGTAATACCCACCTTCACACCTGTCGAGTTGGCCAGATAAACCACGTGTTCGATCATGCAGAACTGCTCGCCCCATTCAGGCTCGCGGCACGTACCGGCATCGAAGTGGCATTTTTCTGGGCTCATAATGCAGGTATCGCACTGAGCTAGGCTTTTAAAACAGGGCCAACAATACCCCTGCGCAAAGCTTTTTTTGGTGGGGCGCTGGCAGTGATTACAGTTAATCTCACCCAGAAACTCTAACTGCAAGGCCTGTCCAATTAGTTCATTGGCAGCAATTGCTTGCTCACCAATACGTAACTGGTATTGAGCTGGCTCGCCCAGCTCAATCCGCATTTTTTGTACGGCACCACGCGCAAGCTCCTGCATCAGTGCACTGTCCCGGCGGCAGGTGTAAACAGGCTGGTATCGATCTCAGCTTGTTTCTTGCTTTGTGAGGCGCATTGTTTCCCACCCATGTAACCGGTGCGCTCTTCTTCAGGCAGGTTTTTTTGCTCCCAGGCAATTATCGCCATCATGGTCAGCTCTTTTTGCTCTTGATTAAGCAGCGTGCCATTGGCCCACTTACCCAGCTCTAAAGCCTGCTTTAAGCTGGCATACACTTCAGCATCAATGTTGTCAATCATCTTAAGGAAGTCGCTCATATATAACCTCTAACCATTTGTTTTAATGGATATTAAAATATAAAACCTGAATAAGCATATGCTCACTCGCTAACTTTTAGTTTGTTCAATACACCCATAACTGCGCCAGCCACACAACCCAGCACTAAACCACTCACATGCGCCGCATTAGCAATTTGACCAAAGCCCATGGCACTCACCACACCCACCAAACAGAGCACCAACCACACCAGCATCATGCCCACCACCCCTTTGGGTAAGTTGTAAGCAGCCACAGGATTAATGCGCTGGTAAATCCAACAAAAACCGAGCAAGGCATAGAGTACGCCGGACAAGCCACCAAATAAAGCGGGACCCGAGAACCAAAATTGACTGACGTTGGATACCAGAGCGCCCACTAGAGTGAACACCAGCACAAACCAACTGCCTTGGTGTAACTCGATCCGTCGACCCAGCTCCCAAAACCAGAGCGAGTTCATCGCCAAGTGTAACCAACCAAAGTGCAGCAGCATGGGCGTGATTAACCGCCACCACTGCCCTTGCTCTAGGCTGTAGGCTAAGGACACTAAATAGGCTTCATCACCCTCAAAAATAATGGCATTAAAGCTCAGCTGTGCCACCGCGGCCAAAGACGTGCCCAGCTGCGTCCACAGCGCCACAGCTAAGGTCAATAAAAGAATGGTAATCACTGCCGGAAAACGGCGTAATTTTTGCCACAGCGGCTGTGAGATGGGTTTACTGATAGCGTTAACCGCAGTGAAGCCCGGATCGGGATTAGCAAGAAAGGCTTGATAGAGTTCGCGCACCAGCGCTGCAGTAGGCTCATCCGCGACCCACACCTGTTGCTCGCCGCGTGCTTCACTGATGCGATGTGGAATATGTGCTGCCTTTAGCCGCTCAGAAAAGCCTGCCAAAGACACCTCAAGATTCGCTGTTAATGCCAAACTCCAACTCATTACAGTCCACCTTTAACCCAAACAAACTTGTTCGTATCCAATTGTGTTTCTTGATCCAAGCGATAGGCCACTAGTTTGCCCGAGTTAACCGCACTGTAATCCAAACAAGCTAGGTTAGGCTGAATATAACTCGGCTTTCCCTTACACCAATAATGCCCCACGAATAAAATGGGTTGCTCATTACTGTGCTGCTCTACCTGCTGCAGCAAATCTTTGGGCAGTGGCTTAAGTGCTATCTGCTCTGGAATCGGGTCAGGCTGAAAGGCAAAATCCGCATAGGTTTTTGCGGTCTGAGTTTCAGGCCAAAACTTTGCGCGAAAGGTGCGGCGCAGCAAACCATCACTGCCTTGCACTGTTACGCCATCAGGCAAAGGCAAGTTAATCCCACGCAGCAAGCGACTAAATACTTGATAGGCAAAACTGTCTTTGATCGCTGATTGCTGAATAAACTCTCGTGTCACTCGACCGCCAGCAAACAACTGCTCTACTTGTTTAATCAGCCGGTTATCCCAATAGGCATGCACCAAACGAAATCGTTCCCCATCAAGATACAGCGGCAATTGAGCAAACCAGTCCAGATAGTCATTCCATTCCTGTGGATGCTGGGCAAACTCTTCTGCTGTTTCTTGCCACAGCCGCGCATGGCGCTGATTATGATCACGCACAAACAGCTGTTCAGTTCCATTGGGCGCCGGCATATGCCAAGCCAGCGCATAGTATTCGTGATTACCCATAATGCAGTGCGCGTGCCCTGCTTCAACCATGCGGTACACAATTTCTAAGGTTGCGCGAATTTGCGAACCACGATCAATGATGTCACCCAAAAACAACGCTTGACGACTGGGGTGCTGCCACACACCTGCCTTGCGGTGATAACCGAGCAGCTGCAGCAATTCTACTAAGCTGTGAGCACAACCATGTAGATCACCGATAATGTCGTAACTGCGCGAGGGTTCAATGAGCATTACTCGCTTCCCTGAGTTAAGCGACTCTCCCAGCCCAGCTTATCACGGCAAATCTCATAAAAGTTATGCTCAAAGGGATGGATCAAGCGCAGCTTTTTGGGTTTGCGCTTGATATGCAAGGTGTCGCCCGGTGTACAGGTAATGTGATTCTGTCCATCACAGGACACAATCGGATAAATGTTCATTTCTGAGTCCAGCACAATTTTCAACTCACTATCCGCTGCCACCACCATGGGCCGGCTCGATAGCGTATGTGGATACATAGGTACAATAACAATTGCATCAATACGCGGGTGCATAATGGGCCCACCCGCTGATAACGCATAAGCGGTAGAACCTGTTGGAGTAGCAATAATCAAACCGTCCGCTTTAACGCGATAGACAAACTGGCCATCAATAAACAGCTCAAAGGCGATCATGCGTGTGGACTTGCCCGGATGAAGCACAATATCGTTTAGCGCATCGCCTTGACCAACTGGCGTATCACCACGGCGCACTTCGGCTTCCAGTAAAAACCGTTGCTCAACCAAATAGTTACCGTTCAAGACCTCTGCGACTTGCTCTTCGAGGTTTTCCGGACTGATATCCGTTAGAAAACCCAGGCTGCCACGGTTAACCCCCAGCACAGGGGTTGAGTGCGCCACTAAAGCTCTAGCAGCGCCCAGCATACTGCCATCACCGCCTACTACTATGACCAGATCGCATACTTCGCCCAGTAGCTTACGGCTGCTGGTTTGCAAGTTATGCCCTGGCAGCATGTCGGCAATACCTTCATCTAAAATCACCTGCAGATGCAGACCGTTCAGATAACGAATCAAGCGCCGAATAGTATCCAACGCACGTGCGCTGCCTAAACGGCCAATAATGCCAATATTACGAAACTGATAATCCATGCATCCTCACTTAAGCTTTTTACGAATCCAGTATCTATACTGCTCATCCTGTTCATCACTGGCGAGCAAACTGTGTTCTAAAAAGGCACAAAACTTAGGGATATCGCGCTGTGTTGAAGGGTCGGTGGCTAAAACCTGTAACACAGCCCCGGGTTCCATCTCGCGCACGGCTTTATGCAGAAGCATAACTGGCTCTGGACAAAACAATCCTGTGGCATCTAAGACCTTATCCGCAACTAACTCCACCTGTGTCTCCAACTCTCTAGCGGCCTGACTTAGCGGTCAGCTTTTGTGCTTTACCAAATTCATCAAGCTAAGTAGTGTGTCTGTTTTCTATTAAATAATAACAAGGAATTCGCATGAACGAACTTATCAATTACCAATGCACCGATGGCATTGCCACCTTGCAACTCAATAACGGCAAAGTTAACGCTTTATCACCTGCCCTTATTCAGCAATTTAACAGCTGTTTGGATCAGGCGGAGCAAGATAAAGCCATTGTTATTATCACGGGGCAACCCGGTATTTTCTCCGGCGGTTACGACTTGAAAGTAATGCTTTCCGGCCCCGCCAACGCGATTGATTTAGTCGCCCAAGGTTCTGACTTAACGCGACGTATGTTAGCACACCCACAACCAATAATTATCGCCTGTTCGGGTCATGCCATCGCCAAAGGCGCGTTTTTATTACTCGCGGCTGACTACCGAATAGCCACAGCAGGTGACTTCACTATTGCCCTGAACGAGGTAGAAATTGGCATGGTCATGCACCAGGCCGGTATCGTGCTCGCACAGGGTCGTTTAACGCCAGCGGCTTTCCAGCGCGCCGTCAATAATGCCGAACGTTTTACACCAGAAGCAGCCGTGAGTGCAGGTTTTGTTGATCAGGTCGTGCATGCCGATGAATTGATAAATACAGCACAAACAGTTGCCCAAACGATGAAAAAGCTTAATATGCGTGCCCATTATCAAACCAAACTAAAAGTTCGTCAGCAGCTGCTAGCCGGTTTAGAGGCTGCTATCGAGCAAGATAAGGTCTATGCGAGCCATTAAAGCGTTATACGATTACCCTAAATTCTGGGCCGAATGTTTCGGTCCGGCTGACTTCTTACCCACCAGCCGTGCTGAAATGGACGCGCTGGGCTGGGATTCCTGCGACATCATTATTGTCACCGGCGATGCCTATGTGGATCATCCCTCGTTTGGTATGGCGGTGATTGGCCGCCTGCTGGAAGCGCAGGGGTTTCGCGTCGGTATTATCAGCCAACCTGACTGGCGTGACACCAAGAACTTTATGCAACTGGGTCAGCCCAACCTATTCTTCGGCGTAGCCGCGGGCAACATGGACTCGATGATCAACCGTTACACCGCTGATCGTAAAACACGCTCCGATGACGCCTACACGGCAGGTGGCTTGGCCGGTAAACGTCCCGATCGCGCCAGCATTCCTTATAGCCAACGCTGCAAAGAAGCCTACAGCGACACCCCGGTTGTTTTAGGCGGCATTGAAGCCTCACTGCGCCGTATCGCCCACTATGATTATTGGCAAGACAGTGTGCGCCGTTCCATTTTAATGGATACCGCCGCCGATATTCTGTTATACGGCAACGCCGAACGTGCCATTGTCGAGCTGGCCCAGCGTTTATCTTGGGGTGAAAGCATTGAGCAGATCACCGATATTCGCGGCACCTCCTTTATTCGCCGTGACACCCCAGACAACTGGTTTGAAATTGACTCCACCCGCATCGACCGCCCGGGGCGGGTTGATCGGGTGATTAACCCCTACGTCAACACCCAAGACACGGCAGAGTGTGCGCTAGAGCAACACAGCGACACTCTGGAATCAGACACACAGGTGTTAGAAATTCTGCCCAACCCAACGATTACCCGTGAACGCAGTGTGATTCGCCTGCCGTCTTTTGAAAAGGTGCGTAACGATCCCGTGCTCTACGCCCATGCCAACCGTGTACTGCACTTGGAAACCAATCCGGGTAACGCTCGCGCGCTGGTGCAGCGCCACGGCACGCAGGATGTCTGGCTGAACCCACCGCCAGAACCGCTGACCACGGAAGAAATGGACTATGTGTTTGCCCTACCCTATGCGCGGGTGCCACATCCCAGCTATGGCGATGCCAAAATCCCGGCTTATGAGATGATCCGTTTCTCAGTCAATATTATGCGAGGTTGTTTTGGCGGCTGTACTTTCTGCTCGATTACCGAACATGAAGGCCGCATCATTCAAAATCGTTCACACGAGTCTATTCTGAATGAAGTTGAAGCCATGCGTGACAAAGTACCGGGCTTTACCGGCGTGGTATCGGACTTGGGTGGCCCCACTGCCAACATGTACCGTCTGGCCTGTAAAACCCGCGAAATTGAAGCAGCCTGCCGCAAACCCTCCTGTGTTTTCCCCGGCATTTGCCAAAACCTGAATACCGATCACAGCTCTTTAATTGGTCTGTATCGCAAAGTGCGTGAATTACCGGGCGTTAAAAAAGTACTGATTGCCTCTGGGGTGCGCTATGACTTAGCCGTAGAGTCACCCGAGTATGTGCAAGAGCTGGTGACGCATCATGTAGGCGGCTATTTAAAAATCGCTCCAGAACATACCGAACAAAACCCGCTTGAGCACATGATGAAACCGGGCATTGGCAGCTACGACCGTTTTAAGACGATGTTTGAACGCTTCACTAAAGAAGCTGGTAAAGAGCAATATCTAATTCCTTACTTTATCGCAGCTCACCCCGGTACCACCGATGAGGATATGCTTAATCTGGCTCTGTGGTTAAAAAAGAACGGCTTTCGCGCCGATCAGGTGCAAGCGTTTTACCCTTCACCTATGGCTACAGCAACAGCCATGTACCACTCGGGCAAGAACCCGCTACGCAAAATCACCTATAAGAGCAAGCCTGTAACTATTGTTAAAAGCCACGAACAACGTCGTTTGCACAAAGCCTTCTTGCGTTACCATGATCCTAAAAGCTGGCCGCTACTGCGTGAAGCGTTAGAGCGCATGGGACGTAAAAACCTGATTGGCGACGCAGCCCACCAATTAATACCTTGGCAACAGCCGCAGACCAATGATTACCGCAGCCCTAAACGTCAACACTCTAAGCCAGCCGCGCATAATCGTAAAAAAGCGACTGTGCGCACACAGCACACCGGCTTGCCCAAGTAAACTATCAGCGCAACCTGCTAGGCAGCTTAAGAAGCTTGCTCTAAGCTAAGCGCATTGACAGCAAACTAAAACAAGGAAAAATTATGACTGGCTGGATTATTTTGGGCGTTATCGTCCTTATTGTGCTGTGGGGCTTTGTGACCTACAACGCACTGGTTGCCTTGCGCAACAGCGTTAAAAATGGCTTTGCACAGATCGATGTGCAGCTGCAACGTCGTTACGATCTTATTCCCAATCTGGTCGAAACCGCTAAGACCTACCTTAAACACGAGCGTGAAACCTTGGAAGCGGTGATCAATGCTCGTAATCAGGCACAAAGCGCGTCTAAAAAAGCCAGTAGTGATCCTACCGATGGCTCAGCTATACGCTCTCTTTCAGGTGCAGAAGGCATGCTCGGCGCGGCCATGGGACGATTTTTTGCTTTGGCTGAGGCCTACCCAGACCTTAAAGCTAACCAAACCATGCAACAGCTCACTGAACAACTATCCAGCACTGAAAACCGCGTTGCCTTTGCGCGCCAAGCCTATAACGATGCGGTAATGTCCTATAACATTAAGCGTGAGTCAGCCCCTAACAATATCATCGCCAATAACTTTGGTTTTAAAGCAGCGCAGATGCTGGAAATTGAAAGCCCCGAGGCGCGCCAAGCCGTTAAAGTTAAATTTGACTAGCCGAGCGATAACTTACGCCTATGGACTTCTTTAAGGATCAAGAGCGCGCACGCACGAACAGTAAACTACTGGTCGTGCTTTTTATTGTGGCTGTGTGCATGATTATTGCCTCGATATACCTGCTGTTCTTAGTGGCATTTGCATACGAGTCTGGCAATTACTGGCACCCTAAACTGCTATTTTGGGTGAGTGCCGGCACGCTACTGCTGGTTAGCTCCGGCAGCCTGTATAAAATCTCCCAGCTCACTACAGGAGGCGGCTCAGCTGTAGCGGAAGCGATGGGCGCTCGGCTGGTGCAGCGTGAAACCACTGACTTACTCGAGCAACGCTTGCTGAACGTAGTCGATGAAATGGCAATCGCCTCAGGCATTAGCGTACCCAAAGTCTATGTGATGGATGACGAAACCGCGATTAATGCATTCGCCGCCGGTAGCCGACCCAGCGAAGCAGTTGTTGCCGTAACTCGCGGCTGTCTTGAGCAACTCAGCCGCGATGAGCTGCAAGGCGTGATAGGTCATGAGTTTTCCCACATCTTTAATGGGGATATGCGCCTAAATCTTCGCTTGATGGGCATTTTGCACGGAATTCTGATTATTGCTTTAATTGGTCGCGTGATGATGCGTGTCAGAACGGTCAGAAGCCGTAACAACGATGCCAGAGCTCAAATCGCTTTGATTTCTTTCGGTTTAGCGCTTTTTATCATTGGTTACATTGGCATATTTTTTGGCAACCTGATTAAGTCCGCTGTTTCACGCCAACGTGAGTTCTTAGCAGATGCCGCTGCCGTGCAATTTACCCGGAACCCGCATGGCATCGCTGGTGCGCTTAAAAAAATCGCCGGCATTGATGCCACCCTACTGAAAACACCCAATGCTGAACAAGCCAGTCATATGTTTTTTGGTCAAGCCGTAGCCGGCTTTATGGCCACTCACCCGCCTATCCAAGAGCGCATCGCACGCATTGACCCAGCATTCAGAGCGCTGCAAAAATCAACCGCGCAAACAGCTTCAACCACTTCTGCCCACCCTGCTGCTGCAGGTTTTGCTATCACACCAGAAGCCATACGCGACAGTATTGGTGTTGTAGATCAAGCGCATATTGATTATGCCCAACAACTCATTGCCCAGCTGCCAGAAAACATAGAAACAGCTCTGCACAGTCCGCAACAAGCAGCACAGGTTATTTATGCACTCTTGATCGTCCATGAGAGTGATCCGCAAGCTGTACTGCTTGCCACGCTAGGTAATCAACAGTCAGATACAATTAAGCATACTTTGGCGCATCTGCCTTGGCTTAAACAGTGCAGCCGCACCTTATGGCTACCTCTGGTGGAGCTGGCGCTACCTGCAATGCGTGAGTTATCCCTAACTGAACGAGAACAAGTGCTCAAGCAAACTGAAGCCTTGGTGCGTGCCGATGGGAAAGTCAGCCTATTTGAATTTGCTCTGCTAGCAATTATGGAGTATCAGCTCGACAGTAAAAAAAACCATCGTTCATCCGGCAAACAACTGAGTGTGCGCGCCATTCAAGCGGATATGAACCTGCTGTTATCACTGCTCGCCCATGTGGGCAAAAAAAATCGCCAGCAGATTGAGCAAGCCTTTGCGGCTGCGACCGCACTGGCGCCTTTAGACGGTGCTTGGCAGCTGTTAGAGCCAAAAAACATAAACCTAAAGCTGTTAGCCACAATTCTTAACCGTCTAAACACGCTTAAATATAGTTTTAAAGCCAAGCTTATCCAAGCCTGCACTGCCGCTATTCTCTCTAATGGCGAGGTCGCATTGGTAGAAGCTGAACTGTTGCGCGCCATAGGTGCTAGACTTGAATGTCCTGTGCCACCGCTACTGGTAGGACAGTCCCTCTAGTCTTTTATCCCTTGTGCATTAAAACCAAATTACCCCCATGCCTACATCAAACAGCTTAGCCCGTAACTTATTTATCATGACCTGGCCCATGCTGTTTGGTGTGCTGGCGCTGATGAGTTTTCAACTGGTAGATAGTTTTTTTATTAGTCTGCTCGGCACTCAACCTTTGGCGGCGCTGGGCTTTACTATGCCCATTAACCAATTAATGATTGGTGTACAGATCGGTACCGGTATTGCCGCAACAGCGCTTATTTCGCGCGCCATTGGTGCTAATCAAACAGATTACGCCAAGCGCCTAAGCGGACTGGTCTTGCTAATTGGTAGTGGCTTGATGGGAGCACTGGCGCTGCTGATATTTTTTCTCAAGCAACCCATCTTGTTGGCACTGGGTGCTGATGAGAGTGTTTTTGTCTATACCGATAGTTATTGGCTGCCATGGCTGGTGAGTAGCTGGAGTCATGCGTTTTTATACTTTGGCAACAGTCTGTGTCGAGCCAATGGCGATACGCGCCTGCCAGGGCTCATGATGGTAGTTACCAGTGTGCTCAATATGCTGCTGGATCCATTATTTATCTTTGTCTTTGATTTGGGTTTGCCCGGTGCCGCCTATGCCACCATAGTGTCCTGCATCATCGGTAGTAGCGTAATTCATTCGCGCCTGCTGAAGCGCCGCTGGCTACGCTTTGAGCTACGGGAAATAAATATTCCTGCCGCAATTGGCAGTATCGCTAAAATCAGCTTGCCAGCTATGCTTAGCCAACTGATGCCCGGTATGGCTGCCTTGATAGCCACCCGTATTGTCGCTCTATATGGCACCACAGCTATTGCGGCGTGGGCGCTGGGCACGCGCTTGGAAACCTTCTCGATTGTCATTGTGCTGGCGCTAACCATGTCCATGCCACCTATGCTTGGTCGTATGCTGGGCGCTGGTAATCTTGAACAGGCGCATAAGCTTATCCGCATGGCTGTACGTTTTATTTTAATGCTACAGGTAGTGGTTGCTCTGTTCTGGCTCTTGGTCAGGCCTTGGCTAGTCAGCACGCTCACACAAGATCCCGTAACTGCAACCTACCTAGCCAGCTATATGCTGTGGGTGCCAATCAGCTACAGTTTCTTGGGTGTGTGTATCTTGATGGTGTCGGTGTGCAACGCACTAGGCATGCCCATGCGTGCGGTACTAATTTCGATCTTGCGTCTGTTTGCTTGTTATCTGCCGGCTGTCGCACTGGGCGCGTATCTGGCGGAGATGGAAGGGATTTACTACGGCGTTTTATTCGGCAACCTCATCGCTGGTATCAGCGCTTGGTTGCTGTATCGCAAAGGGTTTAGGCTGCTAGAAGCAAAAACAGAACACCATGCCCGCACTTAAAACAGACCGCTCCTGTAGGAGTAGGCCATGCCTACGACAAGTGTGTTTGCTGGTGAAATCTGCGGTCGGATGCATGGCATCCTCCTACCAAAAACTAAGGTTTTGGGTGAGCTAGAACCATTAGCGTAATGGCTGCAAAGAAGCACAATGCCGTGTGGGACCTGACTTGCCAGGGAACCAATATCTGCCTGTAGCACCAAGCTAAGCACCCTTCTCAGACCAAAAGGCAAAAAGCTTCCCCGACAAGTCGGGTCCCACAAAAGCGAGGCGGTGCTGCCTTATGAATCGCATCACCCGGAAGCTGGGCTCCAACAGTAGCGCGGGTGTTCATGCCCGAGCTAAAACCACGCACCTTAAACAGCCGCTAACCCACGCTGTAAATCTGCGCGAATATCGGTTAACTCCTCAAGACCCACAGCAATACGCAACAGCCCATCATTAATTCCACAAGCACTACGCTCTTCTGGGCTTAATCGACCATGTGTGGTACTGGCAGGATGGGTGATGGTGGTTTTGGTATCACCTAGGTTGGCAGTGATAGAGATCATGCGGGTGGCATCAATAAAGCGCCAAGCTGCCTCTTTGCCGCCCTGCACTTCAAAGCTCACTACGGCACCAAAGCCGTTTTCTTGCTGACGCTTAGCCAGTTCATGCTGTGGATGGCTTTCAAGACCTGCATAGTAAACACGGGTAACCTGTGGTTGTTGCTCCAGCCATTGCGCTAAATTCATAGCGCTACTGCAGTGCGCCATCATACGCAAACGCAAGGTTTCCAAACCCTTTAAAAACACCCAAGCGTTAAACGGACTCATGCTTGGACCCGCCGTACGAATAAAGCCCAGCACTTCTTTCATATACTCTGCACTACCCGCCACAGCCCCACCCAAGCAGCGGCCCTGACCATCGATGTACTTAGTGGCGGAATGAATGACAATATCCGCACCCAAAGCTAATGGCTTTTGTAACACAGGCGTGCAAAAGCAGTTATCCACCACCAGCAAGGCACCTGCTTGTTGAGCGACTTCAGATAAGGCACGAATATCAGCTAACTCAGCTAAAGGGTTAGACGGTGATTCAATAAATAAGAGCTTGGTTTTATCCGTGCAGGCAGCACGCCAAGCATCCAAATCATCAATTGTGATGTAATCGATCTGAATACCAAAGCGCTTGAAGTACTTATCAAACAGACTGACCGTGGCACCAAAAATACTGCGCGAAACCAACACCTGATCACCGGCACTGCAGAAACTCATCACCGTGGCCATAATCGCCGACATGCCAGAAGCTGTGGCTACGGCTTGTTCTGCCCCCTCTAAAGCCGCAAGGCGCTCTTCGAAGGTACGTACAGTTGGGTTGGTGTAGCGAGAATAGACGTTGCCCGGCTCATCACCGGCAAAGCTCGCCGCCGCATGTGCCGCATCACGAAACACATAGCTGGAGGTGGTGTAAATCGTCTCACCATGCTCACCCTCAAAACCACGGCGCTGTCCAGCACGCACAGCTAAGGTATCAAAGCCTGCCTCGGTTAAGTCGCTGTCTAATTGACCGGGCTGCCATTGAATTGTCATTTTCTGTCTAATCCTTATAGCTTAATTCTTAACGCTGATTTATTCAGGTGGTATCAGGAGTCCGTATTGTGCAGTTCTAGCGTGGCATTGGCCGCAGGTTTTGGTTCAAACTGTAACTCAGCCTGCAAGCTTTCGATATGACTCAGGTAATTCGCATCTATATCACCGGTAACGTAAACACCATCAAAAACAGCACAGTCGAAGCGGTCAATCTTTAATTTCCCACCACTGACCGACTCGATTAAATCGTCTAAATCTTGAAACAGCAGCCAGTCGGCACCAATCAGTTCAGATATTTCGTCCACACTACGGTTATGCGCAATCAGGTCATGTATGCTCGGCATATCAATACCATACACGTTTTGATAGCGCACTTCTGGAGCTGCCGAGCAGAAGTACACATTTTTGGCACCCGCTTCACGCGCCATTTGAATAATTTCCTGACAGGTAGTACCGCGCACAATAGAGTCGTCGACCAGCAAGACGTTTTTACCACGAAACTCAAGCTCCAAAGCGTTCAGCTTTTGACGTACCGATTTTTTACGCATCGCCTGGCCGGGCATAATAAAGGTGCGGCCAATGTAGCGGTTTTTAATAAAGCCTTCGCGGTATTTAACCCCAAGCTTATTTGCCAGCTCCAGCGCTGAGGTGTTGCTGGTATCAGGAATAGGCATCACCACATCAATATCATGGTCTGGATACTCACGCAGAATTTTTTCTGCCAGCTTTTCACCCATACGCATGCGTGCTTTATACACGGAAATACCGTCAATAATTGAGTCAGGACGCGCCAAATAGACATGCTCGAAAATACACGGATTAAGTTGTGGGTTTTTAGCACACTGATGCGTGTGCAGCTCACCGTTTTCGGTTATGTAAATGGCTTCGCCCGGTGCTAAATCACGAATGAGCGTAAAACCCAGCACATCAAGTGCTACACTTTCCGAGGCAATCATGTACTCAACGCCCAGCGCAGTCTGGCGCTGACCAAAAACGATAGGACGTATAGCATGGGGATCGCGAAAGCCGACAATGCCGTAGCCGGTAATCATAGAAACCACCGCATAGCCGCCACGGCAACGCTCGTGTACACGCGCAACCGCAGCAAAAACATCATCCGCTGTTGGCTGTAAACGACCGTAGGTACTTAGCTCATGAGCAAAAACGTTGAGCATGACTTCCGCATCAGAGTTGGTATTAATGTGGCGCAAATCAGCCTGATAAATCTCTTTGGCCAATTGCTCCACATTGGTCAGGTTACCGTTTTGCGCCAAGGTAATACCGTAAGGCGAATTCACATAAAAAGGCTGAGCCTCAGCACTCGTCGCGCTGCCCTCAACAGGATAGCGAACATGGCCAATACCTACGCAACCGGCTAACTCTTTCATATGACGAGTGCGGAACACATCGCGCACGAGCCCGTCTGCCTTGCGTAAAAATAAACGCCCCTGGTGGCTTGTGACCATGCCAGCCGCATCTTGACCACGGTGCTGTAATACCGTTAACGCATCATACAGCGCCTGGTTAACATTGGACTTACCTACAATTCCGACAATGCCGCACATTTTCAGCGTACCTCTGGGAGCTCAACAAAAAATCATTATGCTTACGAGTTGCTGTCTCTTAAGCCGACAGCCCTAGAACCATATTTTTTGACCAATCCGCAATTAATAAAAAGTGCGGAACTAGCAAGGAGTCGCGCCAAGCTAAGTCTTCAACTACGGGACTTAAGCTTAACAAACCCACGACAATGGTGACCAAGAGAGCGCCACGAGCGGCGCCAAAGAAAATACCTAAGAAGCGATCGGTTCCAGATAGCCCCGTAACCAAAATAAGTCGCGCAATGAGAAAATTAATGATTCCGCCAACCAGTAGTGTACAGACAAATAAAATGGCACAGGCCGCGATGATTCGTAGACTAGATGTTTCTATGTAGGGGGTTAGGTACTGCGCAAAACTGCCGCCAAAAAGCCAAGCCACTGCACCGGCAACAACCCAGATAACCAAAGATAAGGCTTCTTTAACAAACCCTCTACCCAAGCTGATTAATGCAGAAATGCCGATGACGGCAAAAATAAGTAAATCGACCCAATTGAATGACACTATGTTAACACCTGAACCCTAAAGCGGGGATTTTAACAAAGCTTGTGGGTGCTGGTAAGTGTTTTTTGGAAAAGTCGTCATTCAGGTGCGATATAACCCTAGGGCTGGTAACGAGTAACAAAGCATGCATGCTTACTGCGCTCTCGTTGTTTGATCGTTTCGCACTCGCTTATCGCATCAGCTTGGCGCGGAAAAGGGCCAATCAATACTTTGAATGTAGCTGCTTCTGGACGAACGTAAGCTTTATAGCCTTTTTTACGGTATTCATCGCGTAGTTTGTTGGCAGCGGCTTCATTAGAACTGCTCGACACCTGTATTGACCAGCTCACAGGTAAGTTATCTTTATCGATGCCTGGCTTAGCAACTGGCGGCTTTACGGTTTCTGGTTGAGTAGACTGACTCGGAGCCGGCTCTGTGATTTTCTCGGGCTCCACAGGCGCAGCTTGCGCTATGGGGGTTTTCGGCTCAGGCTCGGGGTCGGGTATAGGTTCGGCTACGGGCTCAGGTAGCTGTACTTCTTCTATAGCGAAGTCCGGCGCGGCTGGAATGTTGGGTTTGCTTGGCACTTCTATCAACGCTTCCGGGAGTGGCTGCTCTTCTTGTGTATTAAACAACATAGGCAAGAAAATAACTGCCAACGCAACCAATACAACAGCGCCCACAATGCGTTGCTTAAATTTATTTTCTGTTTGTGACATAAAGATGGCCTCAATCGATAAGCACGTTTGAACTCTAGCTTACTTAAGCCTGCTGTAGAAACTCAAGCGCCTGGGTCACAGTAAAGAAAGAGCCGAACACAACAATCTCATCGGCTTCACTTGCTTTATTTAGCTGTGCTTCTAAAGCACAGACGATGCTTTCATAAGACCTTGCATATGCATGATTCGTTGCAAAAATCTGTTCTAAATCTGCAGTTTGATAACTACGTGGCGAAGGAAGCGGTGCTATGGCCCAGTCTGCCACCTGCTTAGTCATGGCTGTGATAACACCCTGAACATCCTTATCAGCCAGCGCACCAAAAACAGCATAGCGCTGCCCTGTTATCGCACGGTTCTCAAGCCAGCGCGCTAGATACTCAGCCGCATGCGGATTATGCGCCACATCTAAAATTAGTGTACGTTGTTGGTTTTTATAGGGCAGTTTTATAACCTGCAAGCGCCCTGTCAGTTTGGTTGCCTGTAATGACTCAATAATACGCTCGGGTTGCCATGGCATATCGAGCAAAGCATAGACTTGCAGCGCTAAAGCAGCGTTTTCGATTGGCAGATCCAGCAAGGGAATGGATTGCAGCTCTATAGGCTCATGCTTGGCATTAACGCCACGCCAGTGCCAAGCATGCTGCGCTACAGCTAAATCGAAATCTCGTCCGCGCAACACTAAAGGTGCGCCTAAGTTTTTAGCCTGTTCAAGCAAACTAGCAGGAGGGAGTAAATCACCACAAACAGCAGGTTTTCCTGCACGGAAAATCCCGGCTTTCTCAAAGGCAACTGTTTCACGGGTATCACCCAGCCAATCTGTGTGGTCTACGGCAATGCTGGTCACTACCGAGATATCGGGCTCAATAATATTAACCGCATCCAAGCGTCCACCCAGACCCACTTCCAACACTACCGCGTCCAGCTTAGCCTGCGTGAATATCCATAAGGCTGCTAGAGTACCAAACTCAAAATAGGTCAGGCTGATATCTTGACGTGCTTGCTCAACCGCCACAAAGGCTGCACAAATCAGTGCGTCACTCACTGCTTCGCCATTGATTTGGATACGTTCGTTGTAGCGCAAGAAATGCGGTGAGCTGTATACCCCAACCTGCAGCTGTTGCTGCATCAATAGCTGCGCAACAAACGCACAGGTCGAGCCCTTGCCATTAGTGCCTGTTACCGTGATTACTTTGCTAGCTGGACGTTGTACGTCCATGCGCTCAGCTACTGTTTGAATGCGTGCTAACCCCAGTTCAATTTCACTGGGGTGCAGCTGTTCAAGATAGCTTAGCCACTGCTGCAAAGTACGCTCAGGCATTACTGTGCAACTTCCTCAACGATTGGGCAATACTGCATCGGTGCATGGGTTAGTTTACGCAGGATAGCACCCATACGTATACGCAACTCGTTGCGAGGAACAATCATATCCAACGCACCATGCTCCAATAAAAACTCACTGCGCTGAAATCCTTCAGGCAGTTTTTCACGCACTGTTTGTTCGATAACGCGTGGACCAGCAAAGCCGATCAATGCCTTGGGCTCACCAACAATGATATCGCCTAACATTGCTAAACTGGCTGATACGCCGCCATAAACAGGGTCAGTTAGAACTGAAATAAAGGGGATTTGCTCTTCACGCAAACGCGCTAGCACAGCTGAGGTTTTAGCCATCTGCATCAGCGATAACAAGGCTTCTTGCATACGCGCACCGCCTGAAGCCGAGAAGCACACCAAAGGACAGCGTTTTTCTAAAGCAACGTTGGCGGCCTGCACAAAGCGCTCTCCCACCACGGCACCCATCGAACCACCCATAAAGGAGAACTCAAATGCTGCTGCTACAATCGGCATGCCTTCTAAAAAGCCGCTCATTGCTACCAGAGCATCTTTCTCGCCGGTTTGTTTTTGTGCGGCAGCCAAACGTTCTTTGTAACGCTTGCTATCGCGGAATTTCAAACGGTCAACAGGCTCGAGATCAACAGCAATTTCTTCACGGCCATTCTCATCGAGGAAAATATCCAAACGGCGACGTGCACCAATACGCATATGGTGCTGACATTTAGGGCAAACGTTTAGATTTTTCTCCAACTCAGGCTTGTACAGAACTGAATCACAAGCGGAACATTTGTGCCACAAACCCTCCGGAATTGAGCTCTTCTTAACTTCAGAGCGCAAAATTGAAGGAATAAATTTGTCTACTAACCAGTTACTCATTCGTAATTTTCTCCGCTTTGGCTAAATACACTGTAATAGCCCTATGCATAATAAATAATTGTACTGACGGCCCCAGCATGGCTAACGTCACACACGCTTAATGCTAAACCGCCCTAAGAATACTGATAAAATTAAACCGCATTATTAACTGCCTGCATAAAAGCCTGCACTTTAGCATGGTCTTTACGGCCTTTGCTCATTTCTACCCCACCACTGATATCCACTGCCCAAGGATTAACCTGTGTAATCGCTTGCTGCACGTTGTCAGCTGTTAAACCACCCGCTAATACGAGCGGTTGGGTAAGACTGGGAATATCATTCCAGTTAAATGTTTGACCGGTACCACCGGGCAAGCCTGGCACCCAAGCGTCCAATAATATACCTAGGGCTAACGGGTGCATATTAGCCTGTCGGGTGATATCAATGCCCGGCTGCATTCTCAGGGCTTTGATATAAGGGCGCTGGAAGGATACACAGAACTCAGATGGTTCATCACCATGAAATTGCAACAAATCTATAGGCACTTGCTGAAGAACCTGCTGAACCTCATCCGCGGGTGCATCAACAAACAAAGCAACTGTGGTAACAAAGGGTGGCAAGGCGGCAACAATTTCGGCTGCCTGCTCGGCGGTTACGGCCCTAGGACTTTGTGCATAAAACACCAAGCCAATGGCATCAGCGCCTGCGTGTGCAGCGGCTAGCGCATCTTCAATGTTGGTAATTCCACACACCTTAACTCTGGTTCGCATCAAACTCTCGCTAACATATCTGGCATGGATGATAAAAAGTGCGGCCCAAGCTCGCGCTGGGGTAAAGCAAACACATTCGGGTATTCAACCCGAACTAAATATAACCCGTAAGGTGGTGCCGTCACTCCAGCTTGAGCACGTTGTTTGGCGGCTAACACCCCAGCCACCCAGTCTATCGGCTTTTCTGCTGCACCTACAGCAATGAGTGTACCAGCAATATTGCGCACCATATGATGCAAAAAACCATCGGCGCGCACATCAAGAACCACATAGCGACCATAGGTAACGACACTGATAGCATCAATGGTTTTAATCGGGGATTTGGACTGGCACTCACTGGCACGAAACGACGTGAAGTCCTGGGTGCCAAGTAACAACTGTGCTGCTGCATGCATGCGCTGTGCATCAAGTTTTTTGTGCGTCCAGGTTATACCCTCTCTTAATAAGGCGGGTCGTATTGGATCTGAATAAATCACGTAGCGATAACGGCGTCTTTGTGCGCTAAAACGCGCATGAAAATCTTCCGCAACCTCTGCTACCCAAAGCACGCTGATATCTTTAGGTAAATATCTATTAGCACCAAACAACCATGCTTTAGTGTCGCGCGCTACAGGTGGCTGGAAGTGCGCTACTTGTTCGCACGCATGTACCTGCGCATCAGTGCGTCCAGCACCATGTAACTGAACCGGGTGCCCACCGGCAACTTGGCTTAACGCGTTTTCTACGGCAACCTGAATCGTAGGTAAATGATTATGCTGGGTCTGATAGCCGTAGTAGTTGGCACCGTTGTATTCAATACCGATGGCTAGTTTAGAAACAGCAACGGCAGTCGAATCGACTGCCGTAGTTGTGGACTCATGCAGCATTAGTTAGCTCAGTTTTTTCATTAACTCGCGTGCTTCCTGCTGCTGCGTTTCATTACCTTCATTGAGGACTTCTTCCAGAATATCCTTAGCGCCTTCGCCATCACCCATGTCAACATAGGCGCGCGCCAAATCCAGCTTAGTAGTGGTTTCATCCGTACCGGCTAGGAAGCTGAAATCATCTTCCAAAGCTTCTTCTAATGCGGCAAAAGCTTCCGGTCTTTGTTCACCATCAGTGTGCGCTGCTGGCTCAGCATTGCTCTCTTCGCTTAATTTAGCTAGCTCATCCATCAAGTCAGCATCTGATTCTGTCTCAGCCTGCAAGTCTAGCTCTGCTGTAAAGTCTTCAACAGGCTCTTCCAAATCACCAAAGTCAAAGTCTTCTAATGACTCACTCGGTAACTCTTGGTTGTCCATAGTAGCCAATGTATCAAAGCTAATATCCTGTTCAGACTCATCAACAGTTGGTGCTTGTTCTTCTGCCTGCTGTGCTGGGAACTCAGCATCGAGCAGGTCATCAGTATCCATGCTGTCTTTTAAAGTTTCAGCCAACTCATCCATCTCAGCACTGATTTCAGTGAAATCTGCCGCAAGGTCCATTTTTTCTAAATCCAACTCATCTTTTAAGTCAGGCGTTGGCTCTTCATTGATTGACAGGTCAAAATCGTCCGGCAGCTCAAAATCGAGTTTGGTATCGGTTTCGTCCTGCACCTCTTTTACAACTTCAGCAAACTCTGCGTCTTCGATTTCGGTTAGGGTGTCGAAATCAAAGTCTTCATCAATAGGTTCTTCAAGATCAACCAGGTCACCTCCTAGATTTTCGATAACTCTCGGGACTTCACCCTCAGTTTCAACTTCTGGTTGAGCTGCAGTTGTTTGCGACTCAGCCAACGCCAGTAACTCTTCATCAAGATCATCAAAGTCGGGCAACTCAAACTCAGGGGTTGCCGAAGGTTGCTCTGCAGCAGGCTGCTGTATCTCTGGGGTATCGCTTAAAGTCAGTGACAGCTCGTCCAGCTCAAACAATGCTTGTTCGGCAGTTTCACTGGAAGAGCCACCATCAAGCTCATCAAACAGCTCATCGGTAAAGTCGTTCGTAGATGGCTCTGAGTCTAGCTCAGCAAATGCATCAACATCGAATTCTGGCGTATCCAAGCCAAGATCATCTAGGCTAATTTCAGAGTCTTCAACCTGATTGATACTAGAAGTGCCGCTGTCAACCAAGTGTGGGTAGCGCGCTTTGACTGCTTCTAACTCGCTAGGCGCTATGCCCATTTCAACCATCTCATTAAGCTGGCGGTTGAAGCCGTTTCTGTCTTCCAAGTCGGCCAACACTTCGAGCAGTTTGAAGCGTAAATCCGCTTGTTGTGGTTTTTTATCAATCGCTTGCATAAGTACATCTGCTGCTTGATTGAATCGGCCGTAGGCAATGTAGTTATCGGCCTCTGCGATGCTGTTCACGGACTCGGCAGAAATCTCTAGTCCTGGCTCTTGTGCTACTTCGACCGTATCGAAATCAGCAAAATCTGACACTGGCTCAGCTACAGGTAAATCTTCATCCGCATCCGCTGTAAAGCTTGGGGCTAAACCATCTTTTTCTGGTTTGTCTGGGCTTTCGGCAATGGCGGCTAGACTAAGCTCCTTAGCTTTTTTCCTGCGACGTGAAGCCGACATCAGTAGCAATAATAGCAGCAGCAATGAGCCACCACCCACTGCCGGCATGAATAGTGGGTTGTCCATTAATTCATCCAGCAAGGATTGCTCAGGGCTTGGGATTTCCTGTAATGGAGGTACTACAGCTGCTGGCTTAGGTTTTTCTACTGCGGCTTCTGGCTGCTGCGCTTCTTCTGCTGCAGGTTCAACGGTGGTTTCGGCAACAGGCTCAGACGAGGTTTCTGCGGCTAACGTTGTCTCTTGTGATGCGGCTGTTTGCTCATCCGTAACCGATTGTTCTTCTTGGACAACGTCTGTGCCCTCGATCACTTCAACGGGCTCTTCTACAGCTTCAACAGCCTCTGCTTCAACAGCCTCTGCTTCATCGGCTACTGGAGGCTCAGAGAGCACATCAAGATGCTGTAAGCTGGCAAGCTGTGTGTTCTTTAGCTCAATCAACTGCTGCAGCTTATCAAGCTGGTTATTTAGCTCTGCAACACGCTCATGCAGGTCTGAGTTTTCGCGTCTGCTGGAGTCCAACAGCTCTTTAGCCTCGGTTAGCTGGGCAAATAAAGCATCGGCACTGTCTCGACCTCGCTCACTGCCTATAGCCGCTTGTCCTGTATCACTGGCAACGAGACGTAATGTATCTTGTTGCTCAACTTTGGCAGGCGCGGCATCGGCCGTGGTGCGCTGACGAGCATCAAGCTGTTTTACCGCGGCAGCTGCTTCAGGCGTACTGCCGGTTAGTGTTGAACTCTGAGCTTTAATTTCAGCAATTGCAGCACTCTTGCTGCGCTTTTGAATCTGCGCGTCATCTGGCAAGGTTAAAACCTGCCCTGCTTTAAGTCTGTTAATGTCACCATTAACAAAGGCTTGCGGGTTGAGATCGCGAATAGCCAACATGGTTTGCTGGGTTGTTGAGCTGCCGCCCACTCGGGAAGCGATTGACCAAAGCGTATCGTTTTTCTCAACTCGGTATTGATTGTCGCCACTGGCCGTGATTCGACGTGGACTTGCAGGTGTTGCTCTTCTAGCTGCTGCAGGCTTAGCAGCCGACTGAGCTGTTGTTTTAGGTGTAGACAACGGCGTGGTCGTTGCTGGTACGTACACAATTTCTTGTGGTGTGTACATAGGTGGGTCAAGCAACACAGTGTATTCACGCAGAATTCGCCCGTTAGGCCAGAGCAATTCGACTAAAAAATTCAGGTAAGGCTCACGCACCGACCGCTCACTGGTTATCCGCAATACGCTTTTTCCGCCTGCGCTGATAATAGGAGTAAACTGCAAGTTAGTAAGAAAAAACTGACGCTCTACGCCAGCACGGGAAAATTCTTCAGCGGATGCTAACTGCGATTTAATTTCTAATGCAGTTAATCCACCAACCTCTAAAAGCTCAATTTCGGCTTCTAGAGGTTGATTCAAGAAAGATTTGACAGAGACATTACCCAAACCAAGCGCATGTGCCACGCCAGATGTAAGTGCAGTAGCGGCTGCAACAGCCAACACCAGTTTACGAACCCGAAGCATATAGTCTTATCCCTTATTCACTTTCCGAGCAATACGGAGATGCTTGAAGCGGCTGTTTTGCCTAACGTTGACACCAGTTTGCAAGAGCAAAGCTAGAATCGTTCTTCAATCTTTATAGTAAGTATCTTTTACAGTTGAAGTTTTATCAATAACTAATCACGTCTATTACGCTGTTTTTAATACACTTTGCCTTAGAATTGGACTTACTGCACACATTAGCAAGCTGTAAACTCTTTATTAAGCTTAAAGCAAAAGGCTGCCCTATGAAAAGCAGCCTTTTATTTAATGGTATGAACTAGCGCTCAAGCAGAATACGTAGCATCCGTCGCAAAGGTTCTGCAGCACCCCATAACAATTGGTCACCTACGGTAAAGGCACCCAAATAATGTGAGCCCATATTTAACTTGCGCAAACGCCCTACCGGCACATTCAAAGTACCGGTTACCGCTGTTGGGGTAAGTTCTTTCATCGTAATGTCGCGCTGATTAGGAATCAGCTTAACCCAAGGGTTGTGCTGACTAATGAGCTGTTCAATATCAGCCATAGGTACATCTTTGTTCAGCTTGATGGTTAATGCCTGGCTGTGACAACGCATGGCACCAACACGCACACAGATACCATCCACATGAATAGGGTTTTTAAAACGACCCAGCACTTTGTTCGTTTCTGCTTGTGCTTTCCACTCTTCACGGCTCTGACCATTTGGCAGCGCGCTATCAATCCAAGGGATAAGACTGCCTGCCAAAGGTACGCCAAAGTTTTGCGCCGGCATGTCATCACTACGTTGCGCCAAAGCTACTTTGCGGTCAATATCTAAAATCGCAGCAGCTGGATTAGCTAAGTCCTCAGCAACGGCATCATGGATGTAACCCATCTGGCCCAACAGCTCACGCATGTTTTGTGCGCCGGCACCACTGGCTGCTTGGTAGGTCATAGCGCTCATCCACTCTATTAGACCAGCCTCAAACAAACCGCCAAGCCCCATCAGCATTAAGCTAACCGTACAGTTACCACCAACGTAGTTTTTAACGCCGCTTTCAAGCGCTTGATCCACCACTTTGCGGTTTACAGGATCCAGTACGATTACCGAGTCATCGTCCATGCGTAGCGCAGAGGCTGCATCAATCCAGTAACCGTCCCAACCTGCTTCACGCAGTTTCGGAAATACTTCATTGGTGTAGTCGCTACCCTGACAGGTCAAAATAACATGCAAACCTTTAAGCTCGTTGATGTCATAAGCATCTTTCAGCGCGGGAGCATCTTTACCGATCGCCGGCCCTTGACCGCCTACATTCGAGGTCGTAAAGAAAACTGGCTCAATCAGTTCAAAATCCCGCTCTTCTAGCATGCGCTGCATAAGCACAGAACCAACCATTCCACGCCAACCTACAAGTCCTACACGTTTCATACGACTACACCTTTGTTAAATTAATACGTCTAACGGGTACAGATTTTTCTCTGCCAACCCGTTAGACAAACGTTCTAATCGATAATTTAATTAGAGCTTTTCCAGTGCTGCTACTACAGCATCACCCATCTCGGCTGTACCCACTTTGCGCATACCCGCCGACATAATATCGCCTGTACGCAGGCCTTGGTCCAGCACATCGCTAACAGCTTTTTCTATAGCTTCAGCGGCCTGTGATTGAGCAAAGCTGTAACGCAGCATCATGGAAACCGACAAGATGGTTGCCAATGGGTTCGCCAGGCCTTGCCCTGCAATATCAGGCGCTGAACCATGACAGGGTTCATACATGCCTTTATTGTTGGCATCTAAAGACGCCGATGGCAGCATGCCAATTGAGCCAGTAAGCATGGAGGCTTCATCTGACAAAATGTCGCCAAACAGGTTGTCGGTGACCACTACATCAAACTGCTTGGGTGCACGTACTAGCTGCATTGCAGCGTTATCGACGTACATATGGCTCAGCTCAACATCTGGATAGTCCTTGGCTACTTCTTCAACCACTTCACGCCATAGACGACTGGATTCTAGCACATTTGCCTTGTCCACGGAGCAAAGCTTCTGATTACGCAAGCGTGCCATATCAAAGCCCACTTTAGCAATACGGCGGATCTCACTTTCGCTGTAGGGTAAGGTATCAAAGGCTTTGCGCTCGCCATTCTCTAGGATTACGGTATCGCGTGGAGTGCCAAAATAAATACCGCCAGTCAATTCGCGGACAATTAGAATATCCAAACCAGAGACTACTTCAGGCTTAAGGCTGGAGGCGTCAGCTAGTTGCGGATACAGAATCGCAGGACGCAGGTTGGCAAACAAGCCCAGCTCGGAACGGATTTTTAACAGACCGCGCTCAGGACGAATGCTTTTATCGATGGTGTCCCACTTAGGGCCGCCCACCGCGCCAAGCAGTACCGCATCTACTTCGCGGGCTAAAGCCAGCGTTGAGTCGGCTAGAGGTACGCCGTGCTTATCAATCGCCGCGCCACCGAGTTCGCCATCAACCAGCTCTAAGCCAAGGTTGTATTTTTTGTTGGCTAGATTAAGTACTTTCACCGCTTCAGCGATGATTTCTGGGCCGATGCCGTCACCGGGTAATACTAAAACTTTTTTTGTCATTTCATTTCTCGCCTAGGGCTATAGCCCGTGTTTATAAATTCGAAGTGCCACCTGAAAATCCGCTTCGTGCAAACGTTACGCTCCAACAAAAGTAAACCAGTCATGCTGAGTTTCCAAGTGGCACAGTGCAGTGTGGGACCTGACTTGTCAGGGAACCAAAATCTGCCTAAGCACCAAACCAAAAACCCAACCACTGACCTTGCCCTGCTTTAAAAGCAAAAGCTTCCCCGACAAGTCGGGTCCCACAAGAGCAAAACCAAACCATGCCTCCCGAGGAAGCACTGGGCCTTGTGGGAGCGCATCTTATGCGCGATTGGGGTTAACCCCAAAACATCAGTGCCGCCTGAAAATCCGCTTCGCGCAAAAGTTGCGCTCCTACAACAAACCATTCGTGCAAAGCCGGGTTCCTACAAAAGTCAGCCTGCAAGTGCGGTTTTTTACTGGTTCAGTGCACCAAACAACCAAGGGTACTTTTGCTGATAGCTCGCTTCAAACGCACGAATTTCATCGGCATCTTGCAGCGTCAAACCAATGTCGTCCAAGCCGTTAAGCAAGCAATGCTTACGGAACGCATCTACCTCAAAGTCATAGCTCACACCATCGTCACGAATCACTTTCTGCTCAGCCAAATCAATCGTTAACTGATAACCCTCATTGGCTTCAACCAAACCCATCAGCTCATCCACAACTTTCTGTGGCAAAACAATGGGTAACAAACCATTCTTAAAGCTGTTGTTATAGAAAATATCCGCAAAACTAGGCGCGATAATGGCGCGAAAACCGTACTCATCCAACGCCCATGGCGCGTGTTCACGGCTGGAACCACAACCAAAGTTTTCCTGCGCGAGCAAAATACTTGCCCCCTGATAACGCGGCAGATTCAGCACAAACTCTTGGTTGATCGGGCGCATGCTGTTATCCATGCCCGGCTGACCTTCATCCAAGTAGCGCCACTCATCAAACAGGTTCTCACCGAAACCAGTGCGCTTGATGGATTTTAAAAACTGCTTGGGAATAATTTGATCCGTATCCACGTTGGCGCGATCCAAGGGCGCGACCAAACCCTGATGCTGGGTAAAGGCTTTCATTATTCTGCTCCTTGTAAAAGTTCACGCACATCAACAAAGTGACCGGTCACCGCGGCGGCGGCGGCCATGGCTGGGCTGACCAAGTGCGTGCGTCCGCCATTGCCCTGACGGCCTTCAAAGTTACGGTTAGAGGTCGAAGCGCAATGCTCGCCGCTGCCCAGTTTGTCGGGGTTCATCGCCAGACACATGGAGCAGCCCGGCTCACGCCATTCAAAGCCTGCGTCCAAGAAAATCTTATCCAAACCTTCTTGCTCGGCCTGCTGTTTGACCAAGCCAGAGCCTGGCACCACCAACGCTTGAATCACACTACTAGCGACTTTACGGCCTTTGGCGACTTCTGCCGCCGCACGCAAGTCTTCAATACGCGAGTTGGTGCACGAACCAATAAAAACACGATCCAGTTTAATGTCTGTAATGGCTTGGTTCGCGGTTAAGCCCATGTACTTCAGCGCACGCTCAATCGAAGCCTTTTTAACTGGATCCGCCTCTTGCGCCGGATCAGGCACATTGGCATCCACAGGCAACACCATCTCAGGTGACGTACCCCAGCTCACTTGTGGCTTGATGTCTTCGGCGCGCATTTCAATCACAGTGTCAAAGTGGGCATCGGCATCAGACACCAAATCCTGCCACACCTTCACTGCTGCATCCCAGTCCGCGCCTTTTGGCGAATAAGGACGGCCTTTAACGTACTCGATGGTCTTCTCATCCACCGCCACCATGCCCACGCGAGCACCGGCTTCAATGGACATGTTACACAGGGTCATGCGCCCTTCCATCGACAAGGTTTCAATCGCACTGCCGGCAAACTCAAGCGCGTGGCCGTTGCCGCCAGCGGTGCCGATTTTGCCGATAACCGCCAACACAATGTCTTTAGCGGTCACGCCAAAGGGCAGTTCACCCTCAACACGCACCTGCATGTTCTTCATTTTCTTCGCCACTAGGCATTGCGTCGCCAATACATGCTCAACTTCAGAGGTACCAATACCGTGCGCCAAAGCACCAAACGCACCGTGGGTTGAGGTGTGGGAGTCACCACAAACAATGGTCATACCCGGCAAGGTCGCGCCCTGCTCCGGCCCAATCACGTGGACAATGCCCTGACGAATATCATTCATCGGGAACTGCAAAATACCGAAACTGTTGCAGTTATCATCCAAAGTCCGCACCTGAATACGCGAGACCTCATCCGCAATGGCATCAATACCGCCAGCACGCTCCGCCTTAGTGGTCGGCACGTTGTGATCCGGCGTGGCAATGTTGGCATCAATGCGCCAAGGTTGACGATTGGCCAAACGCAACCCTTCAAACGCCTGCGGCGAGGTCACTTCGTGTAAAATATGACGGTCAATGTAAATCAGCGAAGAGCCATCGTCGCGGCGCTTCACTTCATGCATTTCCCAGAGTTTATCGTAGAGTGTTTTTCCAGCCATGGGACTTTCCTCATTGGTTGCTGCAACGGCAGCTTAAACGAAACTTTCTTATGTATTGCATGCTAAGTCGATTAAAGCTATAACTCCAATGGTTATTTTTTATAATATAAATTCCAAACAGGAATAGATAACCATGGATCTCGCTAGCCTGCACACCTTTATCGCCATCGCCGAACAGGGCAGCTTTTCCTTAGCAGGTCAGCAGCTGCATATTACCCAGCCAGCGGTCAGCAAACGCCTAGCTACACTAGAAGAACAACTGGGGGTGCGCTTATTTGACCGCATGGGCCGCGAAGTCACCCTGACTCAGGCCGGACAAACGCTACTGCCGCGCGCCTACCGCATTGTCAATGAATTGGAAGACAGCAAACGTGCCTTGAGCAATCTTAGCGGCACTGTGAGTGGGCGTTTAAGCCTAGCCACCAGTCACCACATCGGCCTAAGACGCTTGCCGCCTATTTTGCGCCGCTTCACCAAGGAGCACCCAGAGGTCGTGCTGGATATACGTTTTTTAGATTCAGAAGTAGCGTACAACGATGTGCTGCAAGGGCGTTGTGAACTGGCATTGATCACCCTGTCGCCACAGCATGTTGAACACCTAGAAAGCGTTAAAGTCTGGCAGGACGACCTAGTATTTGTGGTTGCACCCGAACATCCGTTAAGCCACAAAAAACAAATTAGCTTACAGGATCTCAGTGATTACCCGGCTGTTTTTCCCGGCAGCCAAACCTTCACCAGTAAAATCGCCCTGAACCTGTTTGCGGACGCCGGACTCACACCCAACATCAGCATGCATACCAACTACATGGAAACCATAAAAATGATGGTATCAATTGGCTTGGCTTGGAGCGTGCTGCCACGCACCATGCTGGATGAGGAATTGGTCGAGCTGGATATGCCAGACATCCAGCTCAGCCGCGACTTGGGTTACATAGTGCACAAGGAGCGCACCCTCTCCAATGCCGCTAACGCTTTTATGATGCTATTGAGCGAGCTTAGCTCTTAACTTGCACGGCGCGTATTAACCGTGATTTTCAAAAAATGGTTAGCCAAATCCAACAGCTCATCCACATTCTTTTCAACCTGCTCACTGTGTTCGTTAACCTGATGATTTACCTGCATCACACCCGCACTGTCCTCGCGCAAGTCCGCTACTTGATCACTGGTTTGCGTGCTCAACGCCGTTTGCGTCTGGATCGCACTATCAATGGTTAACGCCAAACGGCTCATGGACTGCACCTGATCCAAAATAGCGCGCAGCTCTTGATCAACCTCATTGGCCATACTGCGTGTTGCTTCGGAGCGCTCCACACCCAACTCGATCGCATGTAACGACGCCTTGGTATTGTCTTGCAGCTCAGAAATGATTTGCCGAATTTCAGTAGTGGAATCATGAGTGCGGTAAGCAAGCTTACGCACCTCATCTGCCACCACCGCAAAACCACGACCTGCATCACCTGCCCGTGCCGCCTCAATCGCAGCGTTCAACGCTAACAGATTGGTCTGTTCAGCCACCATGGTAATAACTTCCAGCACCGTACCAATGCGCTGTCCGCGTGTCGTGGACTCGGACACTTCTTTCTCTATGTGCTGCAGCTCATCAGACAGCTCATTAATCGAGCCTAACAAACGCTCAATATAATCTCGCCCAGACAGCGTTAAGCGTTGCGACTCGCTCGACGTCTCGGCCATATTGCCCGACGCCTGGGTAAGTTGCAGTTGGCTGGCCAAAAGCTGCTCCATGGCGACAAAAATCGCATCCACCGTTTTACTCAGCTTAGTTATCAAGGTATTAGAACCTGCCAGACTGGCTGCACTTTTATTCTTCACTTCATTCAGTATAGAAGCGGTGTATTGCAAACGCGCCGTCACAGCCCGCAAACCCGAGGTGCGTGTTTGGATAGCAAACTGAATATCGCCCACTTCGTGCTTATAGCCCGTGTACAAATAACGCATCAAAGGGTTATAGGTTATGCCTTTAGCGTACTCATTTAAACGCAGCAAAGGCTTCAACCTCAATGAAAACGCCAAACTACTGACAGCCAATCCGCCCAGTAAAACAACCACAGCCTGCCAACCATAAAAATAGCCCAGCAAACCGGCACTGACACAAAGCGGCAAAAACCAACTTAAGAAAAGCTGTGCAAAGTAAGACACAGGCTGCTGGTAAGCTGATTTTTTATTACTTTCATCTAAGTTTTTATACAACTTTTGCGCGCGCTCTATATTGCATTGGCTGGGCAACGCACGCACAGACTGATAACCCACCCTCTGTCCATTTTTCGAGATCGGCGTAATAAACGCATCCACCCAATAGTAACGGCCATCCTTACAACGGTTTTTTACCATTCCTTTCCATGAATGACCGGCTTGTATGGTATCCCACACCTGCTTAAAAGCAGCGCGCGGCATATCTGGATGGCGAATAATATTATGATTTTTACCGATTAACTCATCCCGTGAGTAACCGCTTACCTCAACAAAATCATCATTTGCCGAGGTGATAATTCCCTTTAAATCTGTCGTTGAAATTAACTGCTGTTCTGCTTTAAATGAAACCTGCTCATCTATGACTGGTAAATTTATTTTCATGATGCACCCTGTTTTTACGGCCCTGTAAAATTGTTTTTGTTTTCAGCCCCCACTAACAAGCACTTGGCGTGCCAACTAATCTTTAACGCCAAAATAAAATCACTTCTGAGTTGTTGCACAGTCAATGAATTCACAACACTGACAGCCCATGTACGCACAGAAACACGAACGCCATTAAAAACCAAAGCTTAGTTTAATAGTGTCTATGTTTATTGATGCTTATCAAAATTTTGCTTGGAGGTTTTGCGGTTATGCTTATAAAAGAAAGGTGCTTGAGGCAATGCACTCAGTATTTACAAGCGCCCAGCCCTTGCACTTTAAATAAGCATACTAACGAAGCATGCAAAGTGTTTTACTTGCTTGTATAGCTTTACTGAATTAGCGTATACAGCACCTCATCGGAGCAATAACTTGTTTAAAATTAGGGACAGAAATGACACTACAGTATTACGAAGACAACGCTGAGCAATTTGCACAAAACACGTTAGACGTTGATATGAGCGAACTGTATGAGCGTTTTCTTGCGCACCTACCTCCCACCAGTCGCATCCTAGATGCCGGCTGCGGTGCGGGTCGTGACGCTGCCACTTTTATACAGCTTGGCTATCAAGTTGATGCCTTTGATGCCAGCCCAAAACTGGTCAAAATCGCTAAAGAAGTCAGCGGCATCCCTGTCCAGCTCAGCACCTTTCTTAACTTTAGCAGCGAGCACAGCTATGCAGGAATTTGGGCGTGCGCCTCTTTACTGCACGTGCCTACCGTCAGTCTATCCGCCACTCTAAAGCACCTAGGCGAACTGCTAGAGCCCAAGGGCGTGATGTATGTGTCCTTTAAATACGGCGAAGATGAAAGCGTTCGCAGTGGTCGTCATTTCACCAACTGCACTGAAGCGCGTTTAGAACAATTTCTTGAAAATACAGGGTTGCACACCAAAGAAGTCTGGATTAGCACAGACAGACGCCCTGATCGCGATGACGAGCAATGGCTCAATGCGTTATTAACCTTGGCATAGACAGACGTACTGATGTTAGCTAACAGCCCACGCCTAACCACGGGAACAGCGCAGGACCCTTTACTGCCTAAACTGCTTGAAGCCATCTATCAAGCCACTGATATTGAGATAGCCGTATCTTTTATCCAGCCATCGGGTTTAGAGCTGTTATTTGACCCCCTGCTAGAAGCCCTTAACAAGGGCGCTTCGATACGCCTTCTGACCTCGGATTATTTAAATATCACTCACCCGCGCGCCTTACGCGAACTATTGATGCTGGCTGAGCGCGGTGCACAGGTGCGCGTGTTTGAGTGCAC
Organism: Thiopseudomonas acetoxidans; assembly: GCF_030362935.1. NCBI lineage: Bacteria > Pseudomonadati > Pseudomonadota > Gammaproteobacteria > Pseudomonadales > Pseudomonadaceae > Thiopseudomonas > Thiopseudomonas acetoxidans. The sequence goes on along the minus strand of NZ_JAUCDY010000003.1, from coordinate 54,746 downwards.
CGGACAAACCAGCTTCCACCTTAAAAGCTACATCTTTACGCAAAACAAAAACGCTAAGATTATTAAAGGCAGTGCTTTTATTGGCTCCAACAACATCAGTCGCACGGCACTCACCCATGCCTACGAATGGTCATGGCGTCATGATTGGCAACCCCCAGAAGACTCATCCGCAGCCCAAGAGTTTGTCAAAATTCGCCACGCCTTTGCACAGCTGTTTGATGAGCCGAGTTGCGTGTCTTTAACCGCTGACTGGATTGATACCTACAGTGTCCGACGACAAATCAACTTGCCGCTACTGGCACCGATTAGCGGTTTTATTGATGAAAATATCGAACAGCCCAGCCCTAACAGCGTGCAAGTTGAAGCACTGCAAGCGCTGCTTGAGACTCGCACCGAAGGGTTTTCTCGCGGTTTAGTCGTACTCGCCACCGGCATGGGAAAAACCTGGCTCGCCGCCTTTGATGCACTACAGATGCAAGCCAAGCGCGTGCTCTTTGTCGCCCACCGCGAAGAGATTTTGCTGCAAGCCCAATCGGTGTTTAACCGCGTGCATCCCAACGCCCACACCGGCTTGTTTCAAGGTGCATTAAAAGAACATGAGGCAGACTTTGTGTTTGCCTCGGTACAAAGCCTCAGCAAGCCTGAAGCACTACAACGTTTTAGCATTAAGCATTTTGATTACATCGTCGTGGATGAGTTTCACCATGCCAGTGCACCCAGTTACCGCAGCATTATTAAGCATTTTAATCCGCAATTTTTATTAGGTCTGACCGCCACCCCAGAACGTACCGACCAAGCCGATATCCTCAGCCTATGCGACAACAATCTGGTTTTTGAGCGCAACTTAGTTCACGGCATTAACGCGCAATTACTAGCACCGATTCATTATTACGGTATCTATGACGAATACGTGGATTATCAAGAAATCCCATGGCGCAGTGGCCGCTTTGAACCGGCGCAAATCGAGTTTGCTTTTGCCACCCAAAAACGTGCCAAACACATTTACCAACATTGGCTTAAGCACAAGCAAACCCGCACCCTAGGCTTTTGTATTTCACAAAAGCACGCTGACTATATGAGCCAGTACTTTCAGCAACAGGGCGTGCGTGCCGGTGCTGTGTATGCCGGTTCACAACTGACCCGCCACGCTGCATTAAGCCAGCTAGCACAGGGCCAACTGGAGGTGATTTTCTCCGTGGATATGTTTAACGAAGGCACCGACTTGCCCGCCCTAGACACCGTACTGATGCTGCGCCCCACTGAGTCTAAAATTATTTTCTTGCAGCAACTGGGGCGTGGTTTACGCCTCTCACAAGAAACCAACAAAACCCACGTGGTGGTGTTGGACTTTTTGGGCAATCACCACAGTTTTCTAAACAGTCCAGCGGCTTTGCTCGGTGAAAAAGACCGTAACACAGTGCTTAACACAATTCGCCAGCAACAGCCCATCCAGTTAGCCGAAGGCTGTTTCATTAATTTTGCCCCAAAAATAGTGGGCTTCTGGGAAAAGCTTGCACGCAAAATAGGCAGCACTGCTGCAGAAGATTACCAACAACTACGCGATGAGTTAGGCCATCGCCCCACCGCTACTGAATTTTTTCACAAAGGCTACGACCTCGCGAAAATGCGCAAACAGGCCGGTAGCTGGCTGGCCTTGGTTGCCAAACAAGAAGAAGACGCACTGTTCAAGCAGTTACTTAGCGAGCACGGCGAGTTTTTCGCCAAAGGTGTAGAAACCACCAGCATGAACAAAAGCTTTAAAGGCTTTCTATATCAAGCCTTTTTAGACTTAAGCGGCGTACAAGAACCCGTTGCCACCACACAACTAGCTAAGCGCAGCCGGCAGCTCTTAGAACACCGACCCGATGACCTGCGCAACGAGTTGCCGCAAAGTATTCAACAAGCCAGCGCTGAAAGCCGCCCATGGCTGAGCTACTGGCGCAAAAACCCGATTTTTTATTCCTGCCAACAAGACAAAAACAGCAGCCAAGCTTGGTTTATCGAGCACGGCAACAGCTTCGCGCTTAACTTTACAGTCACACCTGAACTACAAGAGATTTTTGCCGACTACTTCCAAGAATTGATCGACCTGCGCCTGGCGCAATACTTCGCGCGCAAGAAGAAATCAAAGCAGCCCTACCCGGTTAAGAAAGCAGAAATACTGCAGGCGGCGGAAGAGTCGAAGGATGTATAGCTGGGGTTGGATGTTAGGGAGCTAAAGCGGCTCTTCGCATTTAAGGGTGTAGCTGATTTCTAAACCCTCCTGATTTCAGCAAGCACCTGGCTATGTAATTGGTTAAATTTCTAAAGCCTAGGGCGGTACCTCGTAAGTGCTCAAGCCGCCCGTTGATAGCTTCTGTTGGACCGTTGCTGGTTCCTGGCCGGTCGAAGTAAGCAAGGATGCTCTGAGCGTATTTTTTCAGCGTTTTCCCCAAGCGTTTCACCTCGATGAGCGCTTTGGGCAAGTCGCTGGCTGTAATGATATTTATGACCTCTTGCATGAGTTTTTTACCACGCCCTCGATCCGGCTCGTTGTAGGCGCTAACCACTCGCTGATACATGCTCCAGCTGCAATCCACTTCGAGGTGGTGTTCATCTGCAAACAGCTGGAACAGTTGCTTTTTGTTGGCGTCAGACAGGTAGCTGATCCGAGTTAGTAGCGTTCGACGGCTTTTATAGAGCGGGTCGTTTTTACGCCCTCTGCGGCCCAGGATTTCTTGTTGAACACGTCTGCGGCATTCATCCAGCATGTTGCTTGCCCAGCGCACGACATGGAAAGGATCCAGCACGGTTTGGGCTTGAGGCAGGGCTTCTTGCGCCGCAGATTTAAACCCTGTGAAGCTATCCATGGCAATGCTTTCAATCTGGTCCCGCCAGGCCTTGGGACGATTGTTCAGCCAATGCTTAAAGGCTTGTTTGGAGCGGCCTTCCAGCACATCGAGCAAGCGGGCCGGCCCAGTTTTGTTACGCACGGGCGTAAGGTCAACCACGATGGTGACGTACTTGTCACCACGGCGTGTATGTCGCCAAACATGCTCATCTACGCCCAGCACGGTCACACCGTCAAAACGTGTCGAGTCATTAAAAAGCAGGCGCCGTCCTTCGTTGATAATGGCGTTATTGGCGGTGTGCCAGGCAACGTCAAGATGACTCGCAACACGGGAGACCGATAGATGATCCAGTACGATGGCAGCCAAGGCCCAGCGTATCGCCCCATGGGAAAGCTTTGAGCGTGGTGGCGCCGCACTACTTGTGTCTTCGTGCCAAAAACAGCCGCAAGCACAACGCCAGCGACGGATACGCAGCAGCAATCTGGATGGCCGCTGCCCGTAAGGCGCGTGGGCAAGATGTCTATCGACAGTACCGCGTGAAACGCCAGCAGCCCCGCACTTGGGGCACGGCTCAGGTGCTTTGGTGAAACGGCATTCGATGACGGCGCGTTCTGCACAAAGATGTTGTCCAGTGGCAGTCAGGCCGAGGATATTTAGTTGGCAAAAGCTGGAAAGATCAGGGCTAGAAAAGGTAAGATTGTTCACGTCGGGGGCTTAGTTTTTGTTGGTGTGGGAACTTACATTTTCTAAGATCCCCGACTCTTTTTCCAGCCGGTCAGATTTTTTCTACACCCTTAAATGCGAAGAGCCGGTAATACCTGACAGGCGCATACCGCTGGGCAAATGCAATGCAAGCCCATCTTGTACTGAGCTAGTCGCCAGCTGAGTAACTCGTGCAAAACCAGCAGGCTTTGACTCTGGCGCAGAAGCAACAAGCTTCTTACGCCAATAATTAAACTGCGCATAATTGAGCTCATGCTGTTTGCAAAAAGACGCACCGGATAAACCGGAGCCTTGCCAAGCCACCATATGCCGCTGCCAAAACTCATAACGCTCGCGCGAGCTCGCAGAACTCATAACCAGTACCTCCAAAAAAGACGAGGACTAGTTTGAAGCGGTATAATGCAAGATAAAAGATGCTGATTTAAGGGCGCTTACTTCGCCCCTTTGCCATTGGCCGCAAGAACTGGTTGTTTGCCGACACCAGCAAAGGTGCTCATGCCAGCGCCGCCTGGTACTCGCTGATCGAAACTGCCAAAATGCATGGCCTGAATCCGCAGGCCTACCTGCTGCATGTACTGGAACATATCGCGACAGCAAACACGCTGGAGCAACTGGAGCAGCTGCTGGCCTGGAACATCAAACTGGAAACGCCTGCCCAAAACAGGGCCGCACAGCCTTCTTGAACCGGCGCTTAGTGTTTACAGGGTAAAGCCGTTCGGCAAGGGGGTGATTTAGTAGCGCTTACTCTCCAGACCTTATAATGAGGCATACTAGGAGGAAGCATGAGCCAAACAGGTGCCTAGAAAACTGGGGGCTATGCAGGGAACAACAGCTCAATGATCAAGCAGCACCTAAGCTTTTGGCTGAGAGTGCTGCACACTAAATGCAACTAATAAGTTAACAGGGTAGGTACAGACGAAATACCAAGTTTATGTAATGTTTGCCTGGACAGCTTATCGGATTGTTCAACAATCCAGTCAACCAAGCTTTCACCTTCGATAATATTGATATCTTGTTTCTCGGCAGCTGCTTTAGCTGCTGGATTCATTTTGGCGGAAGTTACTATCCACTTTTGTGCTTTTAGCTCTTCATCTATAGATTCAAGCTGTCTGACTGCCTGAAAGCCTGTTGTGCCTGTGTGATGCTTTACCTGAACCAAGAGAGTCGTTGAAGAGAAACGATCTTCACGAACAGCCAAAATATCTGCATCTGCCTGACCTGAAAATGCAGCCTTGTCTAAAATATTTGCCTCGTAGCCTTCAGCCATCAAAAGCTCTGCAACAAGCTTTTCAAGGCCGTACCCGCCACTTTCAAGATAGGTTTTACCTTCGCAAATATTTTGCAGAAGCTGATACTTCAATTGCTGCTGTGCTTTCTCTTCTAACTCCTGCACTCGGCTATTAATAACTGTTATGCCGTTACTTTTGATACGCTCAATAACTGCAATCACTTCATCCTTAAATTCGCTCAGTGACACTACAGTCATGCGTATTTTGAGGCGACTGGAAAAAGCTCCTGTCAGGTTATCCCTCGGAATACGTAAAATTGAACCATCATCGTGACGTAAAAAATTAACACCGATACGATTTTCACCATATTCAATGCCGGATTTGTATGTTTTTATACCTGTCGCATAACCGATTGCAATAACGCACGGCAGAGGTACGACAACAATATCCCCTGCTTTAATTGAGTAAAACCGTTTGATTTGATTTAGCTGGCGGCCGACATCAATATCCTGCTTACGAAACATCAATACCAACTCATCTAGCGTGCTTGCTTCGGAAAAATTAACTTGCGGCCAGCCGTAACCTATTTGCCCGATCTTTACAAGTTCGTATGGCGTTCGTGTTAAATAAATTTTCGGGCCTGGCATCAAAATATCCTTTTAAGTCTACAAATTTCAAATTAAAACAGAAGCACTGACAAGCAGTTTTATTACAATACTTCAATATATCTACAAAATGACTTCATGCGCTGAGCTGTTGTAGAGATTCAACATAAAATAAATTTTGGCTTAGTTTATTTTTTTCACGTCTATTACTTTTCTTACAATATAACCAAATTCAGTTTCTTCTACTTTCGCTTTAACCTCGCACTCGTCCATAACGCTGCACTTATCAAAAATAATATTTCCAACATCAGATTCGGTTGCAAATGAGAAATCTCCCACTGAAGAGCTTAACGTCCCATAATCAATCGTACCTCTTGTCGTTTTTTCATGATATTCTTTCTGTTTAATCATTACTGCTGCAAGAGCTCCAACTTGATAGTCGCTCAATGGCTGCGTTTGGACATATGTATCTTTTCCACCATTTGTAGACTCAGATTTATATATAATTTCAGTTTCCGATTTTTCTCCACCTTTTTCGGCATAAAGAATAGCTTTGCACTCATAGTTGCCAAGCTCTTTATCTTGGCTTATGGTGCGTATAGCTTGCAATTTAAATTTAATATTCTGATGATCATCTTCCATTATAAAGTCATAGCCAGGTATTTCCGGCATTGCGTTGAATAACATTTGCTTATAACCTGGAACAGAAATCACTTCGTTAAATACCTTGGTTTGCAGCTCTACAACCTTTTCTGTGACAATACTATTTTCACAGCTAAACTTCGGCTTCTCTTGGCATCCAACAACAGCAACACTAGCTAAAATCGTAATGATAATATTTCTTTTCATTCTAAGTCTCTTTTCATTAATCAACAGGATTTGTTCGTGAGGTTTACCTATAAAGGCAGACGATTACTTTATAATTAGCATAGCAATAATAAAAATACGGCGGTTTCTAAATCTGAGTGCAACACTATTAATGAATAGATGCGGAGCCATTATCACTCAACACCAGCTCTGCTTCAAGCTGTAACAGCTTCCCCACTCGGTCTGCTTTATCTATTTGCAATACAAAGCTTTCCAACAGCTGTGCGATGGCCAGATTAGTTGAATCAAAACCTTCCAGCTTTAAGTCTTTATCCTTAGCCCAAGTTTTTTGCAAAAAACCTAAGCGTGCTTGCTGGAGTTCTTTTGCGGCTGCGAGGCGTTTTTGCTCGTCAAACCAAAAGCTGAGCCAAGCTTGTACATATTCGGTAGGGCGGTATTCACTTTGAGGGGACAACCATTCTATTTCACTAGCCATTAGCAAAGGAGTGCCGCCGCCACCACTAAAACCAACCAGTACACCTGCCTGAGCTAGCATTCGCATGGCTGCTTGAGTAATGGAGGTTCCTGTACCCAGTAACAGGCAGGTAGTGTTGGCTATGGGAATGTTGTAATAGCTGTTTTGTTTGTCATCTTCAGCAAGGTAAAGCACACGCCCGTCTTTTTGCATTACGCGGCAGTATTGCAGGTAATAAATATTGGCTCGTTTTGAGTGCAGGATAGCCTTCAGATCTGAAGCAGATAAATCATCCATGTAGCTTTACCCTTGTAGAACTATTTTTATAAGCTAAAGACACTTTGCGATTAATGAAACTAAATAGCAACACTGTACAAAAACACCGTAATCAAACTTGACAGTGTTTTGTGTTTCCGCACTATTTCAGCCAAATAACCATGGTTGAATGTCGTCTTTGTTGACGATGATCAGTTGCTGAGCCTTAGCGTCGGCTTCATAAATGCGGGGGTTTATATTTAAAAGCTGTAGCTTATAACTGACTAAACAGCCGCGAGTATGGATCTCTAGTTGTCCGTCGTGCATGTCGTACTCGTGCTCGAGTACTTTGCGTTGCGACTCGCTGAGGCGTGGATCGGGGGCGATTATAATGCGGACTTGTGTGTGCCAAGCCTCATCATCGCTGGCAGAAATAGGGCTTTTATCTAGTAGCTCGGCAACTTCTTGAAAGCGCGCCAGAACAAAATCTCTAAAGCCTTTACTTTTTTCGCACCAAGCACGCAAATGCCAACGCTGGCCGGTATTGACCAGATGGTGCGGCACGATAATGCGTCCCTCGTCATTAGGGTTGCTAATAGAAACGTAATTGACTTCTACACGACGTCCTTCGCGCAAGGCTTGCATCAATGGGCGCATAAGTTCAGGAGTGATGGGACGTCTGGGCGGCTCTAGGCATATATTGGCGGGGATAGCATCGTGATGTGCGCTCTGCCCTGTTACCCAGCTGAGGTATTCCCCCACGTCACAATTGATGTGCCGCGGAAAAAACTTATTGGTCGGGCGGTAGGTCTTTTCACGGCTGTGGTAGTGCAGTGCCTCGGGGTTTTCAGATAAAAAGTCCTTTAGTTTTTTGCTAGCTTGCTGGCGGCTGATCGCTTTAATACTTGCTAGCTGTGCTGGCTGTACGCGCCCTTCCCAATAGGCCAAGAGTTCGATAAGCCAGCTAAAAGGGTCGTACTTTAAACCACTCATATATAAACATCCTGAATAAGCACTAGGTGCTGTCCTGCATTCAGAGTAGTTTACTAAGTTATCAACAATCAACAATAGCTATGCAACTATTAGTTAATGAGTTGATTAGTGTGAGTTATTTATGTGGCTTTTCGTATTTAAGGGAGTAGAAAAAATCTGGCCAGCTGGAAAAATGTTGGGGAATCTGGAAAATGTAAGCTCCCACAAGAGCTGTGCCAAGCGAACGGCTGCGTGCAAACCGCTTTGCTTTACTGTGGAGTTGTGGGATTGTGGGAGCGCATCTTATGCGCGATTAAGGTTTGGTGTGGCGGGATGGTTTGTTTCGCGCAAGAGTTGCGCTCCCACAAGAGCTGTGCCAAGCGACCGGCTGCGTGTAAACCGCTTTACAGTAGGACTGATAGCTAGGTGCTTGCTGAAGTCAGGAGGGTTTAGAAATCATCTACACCCTTAAATGCGAAGGGCTATTTATGTTTGAGCTGTGTTGCCAAGTAAAAGTACGTCCAAAACATTGGCATCGGTTTCACGACGGATTTGATTAAATAACTGCTGCGCTTCGGGATAGTTACGCATTAATAGCGCCAGCCATTGTTTTAATCGGCCCGGTGCTTGGCGCGGGGTGACGTTGATGCGCACTCGCTGCCAAAACTCCTGTATCAGTGGCATCAAGCCTTCCCAAGTTAGTGGCTGATAAGATTCGCCACGCTGTAGCGCTTGGATTTGCCGCGCCAAATCCGGTTGCGTCACCAATCCCCGACCAATCATCACAGACTGCACACCACTGACTTCACGGCAACGCAGCCAGTCCGCCACCGACCACACCTCGCCATTCGCCATGACTGGCACATCCACCACGTCTTGAATTTTGGCAATCCACTCCCAGTGCGCTGGTGGTTTATAACCGTCTGTTTTGGTGCGTGCGTGCACCACCAGCTGTGCAATTCCGCCCTGCGCCAACGCGCGCGCACAATCTAGCGCAGTGTCTGTGTTGTCATAACCCAAGCGCATTTTGGCGGTGAGAGGTGTGTGTTTGGGTAAAGCGACGCGCACTTGTTCAGCAATACGAAATAAGCGTTCAGGTTCTTTCATCAAAATCGCGCCGCCTTTGGATTTATTAACAGTTTTGGCGGGACAACCAAAGTTTAAATCCACGACAGAGGCACCCAGTTGCGCTACTTGTGCGGCATTTTCAGCCAAGCAAACAGGATCAGAACCCAATAATTGCACGCGCAGTTGTGTGCCGCTTGCCGTTGCGCTGCCCTGCTTTAGTTCGGGTGCAATGCGTTGAATGATTGACGGTGGTAGCAGCGTGTCGGTGATGCGGATAAATTCGGTCACGCACCAGTCGATACCGCCTTGGCGCGTGAGCAGGTCGCGCATCATGGCATCGGCTAAGCCTTCCATGGGGGCTAAAGCGATTTCCACTGGGTCAGTCCTTATCCAAATCACGCCAAGCTTTGCCGTAACCGGCCAAAAACTCTTCCGGCATGCGCTTTGGGCGACCGGTGGTGAGCTGCACACAAACAAAAGTCGTGCGGGCGCGCAGCAAAGTAGCACCATCGGCAGGACGAATCAGTTGAAACAGGCGATCCATTTTCAGGCGATTGTCGGGTGTAACAATCCAAGTACCCATGCACAGTTCTTCACCCAAATACGCGCTGGCGAGGTAATCAATTTCATGGCGCACTATTGCCATGCCACGGTCCAATTCTTGGTAGCGTTTGACATCCAAGCCCAAGCTTTGTGAGTGCTGCCACGCGCAATCTTCCATCCACTGTACATAGACAGCGTTATTGACGTGGTTTAGCTCGTCGATTTGTTCAGCACTTGCTTGAAACTTGCTTTGAAATGGCGCAGGCCAATCCCATTCTAAACACATACCAAACTCCTCGCTAACTCCTGCGCCTGTTGCGCCAAGGCGGTTATTTGCCGCCAATCATTAGCCCGCACCAAAGCATCCGGTGCCAACCAGCTGCCGCCACAGCAAATCACATTGGGTAGCTTAAGAAAGCTCAACAGGTTATCGAGCTGAATACCGCCTGTAGGACAAAATTTGATATCGGTAAAGGGGCCTTTAAAGCTGTCCAGTAACTTTAGGCTACCTTCAAGACTGGCAGGAAATAGCTTTAGCGTACGATAGCCATGCTCCATGGCGTGCAACACCTCAGAAGGCGTCATTACGGCGGGCAAATAGGGTAATGCGCTGGCTTGTGCAGCGTCAGCCAATTGCGGCGTAAACCCTGGGCTTACGGCAAATTGCGCGCCTGCTTGCTTGGCCTGTTCAAACTGCTCTGCTTGCACCACAGTCCCCACCCCCACTAGAAGCTCTGGCAGTTGTTGACGCAAAGTCGTGACCACCTCAAGCGCTTGCGGTGTTCTTAAGGTGATTTCTAAGACCTGCACACCTCCCTGATGTAGCGCTTGCGCCAACGCAATCGCTGTATCGGGCTGGTTAACCACTAAGACCGGTAATACGGGATAAGCCTTAGCGAGTATCTGCTCTATGCTGTGCATCAATTATTCCTTAACCACAGTATGGGACAGTGGCAGCAACCCCCTGCTTAGGGCTGCTTTTTACGCAAGGGTGCATGACCGTCATCGCTAAACACGGCCGGTTTGCTGGGTGCGCTGCGGGGTCTATTGGGTTTTTTCGCTGCCTTTTTCTTAGCTCCGCCTTTAGCCGTATTTTTTTTCTTTTTCACGCCAACGGCTTTACCCGAGCTTTTTACTTTTTTCGGACCGTGATAACCGCCCTTCAAGCCCGGCAGTACGCGCTTTTCGAACTCTTGCTTAAGGTAGCGCTGAACACTGGACATCAAATTCCAGTCCAAATGTTCAATCAGTGAAATCGCTAAACCTTCATTACCACTACGCCCCGTACGGCCAATACGGTGTACGTACTCGTCACCGGAACGCGGCATATCAAAGTTAATTACCAGATCAACTCCTTCAATATCCAATCCGCGCGCTGCTACATCTGTAGCTAACAGTACCCGCTCACTGCCCTGACTAAAACGCAGTAACGTTTGTTTTCTTTCTTGCTGATCCTTTTCACCATGCAAAACAAACACACGAAAATCTTGAGCGCGCAGGCGGCCATACAGCTTATCTGCAGCGATGCGTGTATTGGTAAAAACTATGGCTTTGCGATAGGTTTCATTGGCCAGCAACCAAGCTAACAGCTGCTCTTTGTGTGCAAAGCTTTCTGCTGTGATGAATTCCTGCCGTGTAGATTCGCTTAGTTGTGAAACTGGATTGAGCATTAAATGCACAGGCTCATGCAATAGGCTCTGGGTAATTTCACGCAGTACACGTCCTCCGGTGGTGGCAGAAAACAACAGCGTTTGTTCACGCAGTTCACAGGCTTTGATGATGGACTGCATCGCATCCGCAAAGCCCAAGTCCAGCATGCGATCTGCTTCATCCAGCACCAACCAACGCACTTCTTTAGCAGGAAAACTGGCGGCTTCAATATGCTCTAGCAAGCGTCCCGGAGTGGCCACGATAATTTCTGGTACACGACGCAACTCGGCGGCTTGCTCTCTAAAACCTTCACCGCCAATGAGCATGGTGGCTTTGATAAAGGTGAAACGTGCAAAACGCTCGATTTCATCGGTAATTTGTCGCGCCAACTCGCGCGTAGGTACAATAATCAGTGCACGGGTTGCGTGGGCGCTTTCTTCTTGGTTTAGCAGGTGATGTAATATCGGCAACACAAAGGCGGCTGTTTTGCCACTACCGGTCTGCGCTGTTACACGCAAATCGCGGCCTTGCAGAGCAACCGGTATGGCTTGTTTTTGCACCTCTGTTGGCTCACTAAACTCCAACTCAGCCAGCGCTTTTAATAGACGCTCGTGTAACCATAACTCTGCAAACATTGGCAACCCTAAAACATAATTAATCGAACACGGAATCTTACATGAAATTGCTGGTGCTGTATGAGATTGACGAAGATTTAATTAGCTTCGCTTAGCCGCCGCAGACAGCATATAAGCAGAAACCGGCGCACTAATGACCAAAAATAACGTTACCAACAATTCGTGCACCAACAATCCGCCATGGGCGAAACTAAAATAAATCATGGATGCGATAAGGATCCCACCCACACCCAGAGTGGTGGCTTTGGCGGGACCGTGCAAGCGCATGTAAAAGTCTTTAAAGCGAAACAAACCAATCGAGCCAACCAATGCAAAAAAGCTGCCGACCATTAGAAAGAAACACACCACTAGCTCAACAAAAAAATTCATGACTCACCCTAATCAATCACATCACCGCGCAGAATGTATTTACTGATCACCACCGTGCTGAAGAAGCCAAACAGCGCGATTAACAAAGCGACCTCGAAAAACAATCGGCTATCCAGCGCCATCCCAAATAAAATCAAAATAGCTAAACCGTTGATATACAGCGTATCCACCGCCAAAGCCCGGTCAACAATGGCGGGACCTCTGATTAAGCGTACAAGGTTTAACACAAACGCCACGCCCATCATCAGCATGCTGATCCAGATAACCACGCCTATCATATAAACACCTGCTGCAAGAGTACTTCGTAGCGCTGCCGAATACCGGCACGCAATGCGTCGACATCGGTGCAGTGCAGTGCATGCACTTCAATTCGCTTGGTTTCCCTGTTGTAACAGGTCGACACCGAGCCCGGCGCCAGCGAAATGGCGCTCATCAACATAAAAATCGCCAGATCATTATTAAGTTCAGTGTAAAACTCAACAAATTTAGGCTCTAGCTTAGCCTGTGGTCCCAAAGCTAAACGTGCCACTTCTATATTGCCCAAAACAATATCGATCAATGCACGCCAAAAAAAAATTACCAAGGCCGACCAGCTTCGTATTTTTGGTCCGGGCAGCCACCAGTTTTGCATTAGTCGAGGAATCGCCAACGCCAAAATCGCACCAAACACCCATTGACCGGGCGAGGTGAAACTGTCCACCAACAATAGCCACGCTAGCAATAACAGCGCGCTGAGCATGGGTTGCTTAAACCAATCCCCCATTGCCTATTCTCCTGCTAACTGCTGTAAATACAGCTCGGACTGCAATAACTGTTGCGCGCTAGCCTGACAAAAAGCCAGTGCAGGCTCAGCAAAAATCACTAGCAACACGCCACTACCGATAAGTGCCACGGCACTGACAAAAGCAGGCGTGCTAAAACGCGCATGCTCATCAATTGCGCCTGTGTGCTGCCAAAACAAAACACTACCAGCGCGGCTGAGGGCGAGTAAAACCACCAAGCTCGCTAGTAATACCGTTACCCAAAGAAAGCCCTGCTGCATGCCCTGCGCTGCTTGCAATAAACTGAGTTTGCCGACAAAGCCAGAAAACGGCGGCAAACCTGCAGTGGCCACAGCACCCACAAAAAACAAAGCACCCATTCGAGCTGGAGTTAATAGCGGCGCGCCTGTGCGAAAAATCCCCTTGAGCTTGCCGCGTTGTTTAGCGATCAAGTCTGCCAACAAAAACAGGCCAGCAATGCCCCAGGTGCTGTGTAATAAGTAATACAAACTGGCAGTAAGCGCCGCCTCAGAACCCATGCTAATACCTGCCAGCAACGTACCTACGGATACTAGAACCAAATACGCCAGCATGCTGTGCAGCGTTCCCGCAGCAAAAGCGCCTAATGCGCCCAACATCATGGTCAACAGCGCAATTACAAACAGCACATCCAAACCAAAACCTGCTGCAGCGCCTGTTTGTCCCCCGAACACCAAGGTCGTCATGCGTAAAATCGCATACAGTCCCACCTTAGTCATAATGGCAAACAAAGCCGCCACCGGTGCTGTAGCGCTGGCATAGGCGCGCGGTAACCAAAAGTGTAGCGGTAAGAAAGCAGCCTTTAAGCCAAACACCAGTAATAACACCCAGCCTGCAGCCTGCAATAAATATCGCTCGTCGCCCTGCGCTTGCGCCACAAAGCGTGCCAAATCCGCCATGTTAAGCGTACCAGCCACGCCATAAAACAATCCCGCGCCGAGCAGAAACAAACTCGAACCCACTAGGTTTAAAATTACATAATGCACCGCAGAGCGGAGTCGTTCAGCACCCAAGCCATGCAGTAGCAAAGCATAAGAGGCTATCAGTAAAATCTCAAAGCAGACAAATAGGTTAAACAGGTCACCCGTTAAAAAAGCACCGTTAATGCCAGCCAATTGAAACTGAAACAACGCATGAAAATTGCGCCCGCGTTGGTCATCCCCAGCTAGCGCATAAAAATTCACCCACAGCGCCAACATCGCAGTGGTGGCTAAGAGCAAAGCACTCAGGCGGTCCAGCACCAAAACAATACCAAAAGGTGCATGCCAGTTACCCATGCTATACACCTGAATACCACCCTGCTCGGCCATGCTCAACAGCAGCAAAGCCACCACGAGCAATGCCAAGCTAGCAGCAAGGCTAATGTTGCGCTGCAGACTGATGCGCTCGTCTTTTACCCAGCTTAATAATGCGCCAATCAACAAAGGCAAAATAAAAGGCACAACAATTAAATGACTCACGGTGCCTCCTGTTTATTTTTCTCAGAACCATCCACATGGTCCGTACCCAAAATCACATAGGCGCGCAGGGATAAAATCAGTAAAAACGCCGTCATCGCAAATCCGATCACAATGGCGGTTAACACCAAGGCTTGCGGAACAGGATCGGTATAACTAGCCGAGGTGCCAATCACTGCAGGCTGGCCTGTTTTTAAACGGCCCATGGAAAACAGAAAGATATTAATGGCGTACGACAACAGCGTAAGGCCCAAGGCTACGGGAAAGGTGCGCGCACGCAAAATCAAATACACGCCGCAAAACACTAGGCCGCCAATGGCGCAAGCAATCCATAGCTCCATTATTTGCCCTCCGGTAACTTAACATAGTGGCCTAGACGACCCAGACTACTCAGAATTAACAACGTACCGCCCACCACGGTTAAATACACACCCAGGTCAAACACCATGGCAGAAGCCAACTCCATTTCACCCAACCAAGGAATAGTCACACTGCCGTGGGCCGAGGTGAGGTACGGCTTGCCAAAAAACCAGCTGGCCAACCCGGTAAAGCCCGCCAATAACACTCCAGCTGAAGCCATCACACGGTAATTAAACTTGATGCGTCGCTCAACCCATGCCTGTCCAGAGCTTACCTGCAGTAACACTAGCGCAACTGAGGTAATCAAACCGGCAATAAAACCACCACCCGGCTCATTATGACCGCGCAAAAACATAAACACGGAAACCAATAACGCTAAAGGGAGCAAGAGTCGGGTTAGAATTTTCAGCATCAGGTAATGGCTGTGTGCTGCCCAAAATTTTCCATGATGATCCGTACGTCTGTGCGGCAGTCGTAAGCCATGTAACAACGCCATGACGGCCATTGCCGTAATGGCCAAGACGCTAATTTCGCCCAGAGTATCAAAGCCCCTAAAGTCGACCAAAATCACATTGACCACGTTTGTGCCACCGCCACCACTGACGCTGTTAGCTAAGTAGTAATCAGCAATGCTGCTAAAGGGGCGCGTGAGCACGGCATAGGTCAACACCGCCACCAAACCACCACTAACCAAGGCTATACAAAAATCCCTTAAGCGTCGCAGACTACTACTTTCTATCGGTGATTTTTCCGGAATAAAATTCAGCACCAGCAGCATTAATAAAATGGTCACTACTTCCACCACTAACTGCGTTAATGCCAAGTCCGGAGCAGAAAAGCGTGCAAACAACATCGCAGTAACCAGCCCCACCACGCTTAAGGTGGTTAGTGAGATCAGGCGTTGGCGGTGATACATAACAGTTAGCAGCGCCGTCAGCACCATGGCCGCCAGACCAATTAGGGTGAGCGGGTCCACCGGTGACAAGGGCTCATCACCACTGAGGCGCGTCATGGGCAACAGCTTCCACAGCACTACAGCACACACGCTTAGCAAAACAATGGCTATAAATCGCTGCAATGAAGCAGCTTGCACGCGTGCCACAATCTGTGAGGATTGCGCCGTTGAGCGCTGTAAAAAATACTTGAAGGTGTCCAATGCGTTTAAGCTGGGAAGTCCGTCATACCATGCATAGAGCGGTCGTCTAAACAGGTAAATCAAAATCCCACCCAACATCGCAGCCGTGCTCATCAGTAGCGGCGTATTTAAGCCATGCCAAATCGTGAGGCTATATTCAGGCGGTGCGTGACCCAAACTGGCTTGCGCGGCACTGGCTAGCAAACCCGACACGCTATAGGCCGGCAACATGCCCACTAACAAGCATAAGAACACCAGTATTTCGACCGGTGTTTTCATATAGCGCGGCGGTTCATGTGGTGGAAACTTCGGCAAATTAATGGGCTCACCGTTAAAGAACACATCATGAATAAAACGCAGTGAATAAGCGACCGAAAACACAGCAGCTGCTGTTGCCAAGGCAGGAATCAACCAACTAAAACTACCCAAGAGTTGCTGGTGTAGGGTTTCGGCAAAAAACATTTCTTTACTCAAAAAACCATTCAGCAAAGGCACACCCGCCATCGCTGAAGACGCCACCATCGCCAGCAGCGCGGTATGGGGCATGTATTTCCACAGCCCATTAATACGCCGCATATCACGAGTGCCAGTTTCATGATCAATAATTCCTGCCGCCATAAACAAAGAGGCTTTAAAGGTGGCATGGTTAATAATGTGGAAAATAGCCGCCACGGGCGCTAAGTCAGATCCGATACCAAACAGCATGGTAATCAGACCCAAATGACTGACAGTGGAATACGCCAGTAACCCTTTAAGGTCGTGTTGGAACAGCGCCGTAATCGCACCAATTAACAATGTCACCAGTCCAGTAAAGGTAACCAGATAGAACCACCAATCCGTTCCAGCAAGCGCTGGGTATAAACGCGCCAGCAAAAACACCCCGGCCTTCACCATGGTCGCTGAGTGCAAGTACGCAGATACCGGGGTCGGTGCCGACATGGCATGGGGTAACCAAAAGTGAAAAGGAAATTGGGCGGACTTAGTGAATGCGCCGATCAGCACCAAAATCAAGGTAATGGGATAGAGTTTATGTGCAAGAATCAGCTCTTTGGCTGCAATGACGTCGGCCAACTCATAACTGCCCACTATATTACCGAGCAGCAGAATACCGGCTAACAACGCCAGCCCACCACCACCGGTAACCGCCAGCGCCATGCGCGCACCAGCACGAGCTTCTGCACGCTGACTCCAAAAACCAATTAGTAAAAATGAAGAAAGACTGGTCAGCTCCCAAAACATCAGCATCAGCAACAGGTTACTCGACAGCACCACACCCAGCATGGCGCCCATAAACAGTAACAGGCTTGCAAAGAATTTGGCGACTCTTTCCTGCTCCGCCATGTAATAGCGTGCATAGATAATGACCAGCAGGCCTATGCCGAGAATTAAGAGAGAAAAAAGAAAACTTAAGCCATCTAAGCAAAAATTAAGATTAAGTCCCAAGCTTGGCAGCCAAGCCTGTTGCGCACAAATAGCCTCACCACCCAAAATTTCACGCGCTTTGCTGCCTAACAAAAGCAAGCCTAATACTGGAGCAACACTGGATAGCGCCACGATTAATCGACGCGGACGGTTAGCCAAAAAAAGTACCAACAAGGCACAGAAAAATGGCAATAACAGTAAAGCAACCAACATGCTTGAATCCCCAGTTCTTGTTATTACGCTTTATGCAGGACGAAACCATACCAAGCGTGCGCATACGCTAAAATTATTTTATACGATAACCTTAACTGTCTATTCAAGAAAACCCGCATTAAAATTCAAAATGTTACAAAACTCCAGCGGCATACCTAAACATTACTAAGATATACAGCTGGAGTGTTTATTTGTCGTGGAACCTTTGTAAGGTGTTACAGGTTACTAGCGGCTTACTCGGTAGGTGCCTTTTACATTAGTGATACGTACACGGTCACCCACATGGAAGGTTTCATTGGGGTTTAATGCCTGCACATAGGCGCGCATCACACCATCATCTTCACGCACTGTGATTTCAACACCCTGTGTACGTGTTAGCCCTTCTTCAGTGGCCGCACCGATCATTCCCCCTGCTACTGCACCGATAACCGCTGCCACAGCACTACCACGACCGCCACCAACACCACTGCCGGCAATACCACCTATTACCGCACCTGTACCGGCTCCAATCGGCGTTTTTGTACCTTCAATTTTAACGGGACGCAGAGATTCAATTGTTCCCATACGTACAGTCTGCACTTGGCGCGCTTCATCACGCGAGTAACTTTCCCCGCTGAGCTTACTAGCACACCCGGAGACCAGCGCCGTGCTGGTCAAAAGGATTGCGATTAGACTTGTTTTAAGCATATTCTATTTCTCCTTTGCTCGATTTATTATCAAACAAGTTATGACCCCGTGAGTCTTAAGACTTCCAAATCAGGTAAGAGTTTTATATGGATTATTTTATTGTTGCAGTGGTAAGCATTTCTGGATTTTATTTTCACTGGTGGCTTTACGTGCGCATTAAGCGCTGGGTTAACCGTGACCTTGCCTTATCAATGGCTGAAAAAGACAAAGCTAAACAGGCCTATATGCTAGAGCAACTGGCGCAAGCACAGCAGCTGAAAATCCCAAAACGTGAACTAGCAACATGGTTACAAGCCGCCGCAGACCGCTACACAACCAACTAAAGCGTCTCATCGCCCAACGCTTAAGGTGCTAAGCGTTGGCGCAACCAGTCATTTGTACTCTGCTTTAGGTAAAACAAACGGTCGTGCAAGCGATCCGGTCGCCCCTGCCAAAACTCAATGCTGTTTGCCACCAGTTTATAACCGCCCCAGTACGGTGGTCGCGGTGGATCTTGTTGAAAACGTGACTGGGCTTGGACAACCCGCTCTTCCAGCTCTGCTCTGTCACGCAGTGGTCTACTTTGTGGCGAGGCCCACGCACCAATGCGACTTCCTAAAGGACGAATTTGAAAGTACTCATCCGACTCCTGCTCGCTTACTTTTTCAAGCCGACCTTCAATACGCACTTGGCGCTCAAGTACAGGCCAAAAAAACATCATCGCTGCCTTGGGGTTTTTCTCAATCTCCAAGCCTTTATTGCTTTGATAATTGGTATAAAAAACAAAACCCGACTCATCAAAGTCTTTAAGTAGCAGCACGCGACAGTGTGGCTGCCCCTGCGCATCAGCGGTTGCCAGCGTCATGGCATTAGGCTCTGTGGGTGCCAGCTCGGTAGCTACAGCCTGTTCCAACCATAAATCAAACAACGCAAAAGGATCAGCGGGGGCATGTTGTTCGAGTAAACCCTCTTTAATATAGTTTCTGCGCATGTGCGCCAGTTCTTCATGGTTCATGACGTGCTGCTCTGTTGGAATGTATTTTTGGCTATTGAATTATTCGTGCGCTAAAAATATTGGGGTTTCGCGGAAATGTGCGGCAAAGGTCGGCAACTCGTTGACAGGAACGATAAGAATACTGGCGGCCAGCTCTGGGCCCGCTTGTGGTGATGCTCCCACGCCAAAAGCTTGCATACGTACCGTTGAAATCTTATTTAAACGCAAAATGCTGGCCAAGGATTTAGCGCGCGCATGACTAATCTCTTGCTGCTTGATTGAGTTTTTTTGTTCTGCCGACATGCCCAACACCAAAATAGAGAGCTCTTGATCCGCGGCTAAGTGTCGCCCTAGTTGACCCACCTTACTTAAAGCCGATGGCAGTAACAGCTCTGGACGTTCAGGTTTAAAGGTGCCCGCGGCATACACTTTAATTAACAACGCATCCTCTAGCTCGTGCAACTCAAAGGTGGTTCCCGCCACGGCTTCTTGCAATACAGGTAAGCGTGATAAATTCCACTTCGCCGCTTTTTTATCAGCTGCAAGCACTGCGCTAGCAAACATTAAGCTTAAGGACAGGGTTAGGAAAACCCATAATTTTCTCATTTTGCCACCCGCTTCTTCACAAAAATAAAGGCGTACTTTACACCAAAAAACCTTAAGTAGAGCGCTGAAAATCAAACGCATCGCCAAACTGTGCTTGCTTAAGCATTGCCTGTGCACCAAACAACAGTAACAACCCTGCAGCTATAGGCCTATTTGTATCAAATTGCTTTTCTAATTGACTATTTTAGTGTTAGCGTTAAAGTATTGTACGTACTTATAAAGCGCCTTAAGGTTTGTAATTTCTGGAAAATTACCTACACCTACGATTAGTTTCACTGCAAGATGCGCCCGGTTTTATTATCATTTCATTAAACTTATTACACTGATTGGTTGATATATGAGCACTGCAAGAAAAATTGCCAACACTAGCCGTACTGCTGACAAGTTTGTTGTTCGCTTGCCTTCAGGCATGCGCAATCGTATCGCTGAGGTAGCACGCAACAATCACCGCAGTATGAACTCAGAAATAATAGCGCGCATAGAGCAGAGCCTTAACCAGGAAGATGGAGTTAACTTAGAACAAGGCTTACGCATAGATAGCCCTGAACTCAGCATTCATGAGCGTGAGTTGCTGCAACACTTTCGCTTTTTAGCTCAACGTCAGCAAAACGCTCTGCTGGCATTGATTACACATGATATTGATACCCAGAACGAAGACTAGTTCTTCTCTGCAATAAAAAACGCCACTTAAATGTGGCGTTTTTTTATATGTGCATCGTTTTACATGCATCACTTACGCTATCGCATTACCTGGATACCAAGCATCCAATAACGGACTAACGGTGCAAGAGCTATGCTCTTTACGTGCTTTAAGCCAGCCTTCAACAGCAGCGCGCTGCTCTTCGCTGACCGAGCCACGCTTTGCCAAGCACACCAATGAGTACTCTGGACCGCCAATCAGCGCCAAACCATTTGCTTCTATGGCTTGCACAATAAAGTCAGAAAAGAACGCTTCAACGGTCTCATCTGTAGTGTCTTCTGGGTACTCAAGCTGCACTTCAAAGCCTAATTCTTGGAACTCATCAACACAAAGTTTTTTACGTAAACGACGGGAACGATTTTTAGCCATAGTAGGTCTCCTATTTGTGCGCGTATCTTAACAGAGTTGTTCTTACAAAAAGCCATACGCGAAAAAATTTACTGCTTCATCAACCGCCTATTACTTGATAAAGTGCGTAACAATAAGCGTCTCACCCTCCCTTAGGCAGTAGTAGTTAAAATGTTACGTAAAATACTCAGCTTCACCCTTGCACTTACTTTCTCCACATTCCACCTTCAAGCACATTCTGCACACCCCAATTTAACCGACGTGCAAAAAATCTTACAAAAAAACCAGTTGCCTACACATGCGCTTGCCTTGGTTACATTGCCGTTAAACAAAAACTCAACCAGCAAAGGAACCTTCTATAACGCAAACACCAGCGTTAATCCTGCATCCGTTATTAAGCTGGTGACTACTTATGCTGCATTGGAAAACTTAGGCCCGGCCTTTACCTGGCGCACCGATTTGCTCACCGATGGAAAAATCGAGGGTAATAAACTCAATGGCAACCTGTATTTCCGTAGTGGTGGCGACCCTAAGTTAACGATAGAACGTCTCTGGTTGCTGCTGCGCAACCTAAAACTACAGGGCATCAGCCACATCAATGGCGACCTAGTTTTAGACGGTTCTTTTTATCAAATCGAAAGCTTTAAAGCTTTTGATGGCGAGAAAGGCGATCTGTATCGACCTTTTATGGTGGATGGCAGCAGCTTATTGGTTAACTTTAACGCGCAACGCTTCATTGTGACCGGTAGCCTAACCGGCGCTACAGTAACCAGCGATCCCTTTATCCCCGATGTGATGGTGGACAATCAGGTGCGGGTCATACCACCACAAAACTGTAACGCACACACCAAAGTATATTTCCACCCATTGCAAACTGATGAGAGGCACACACTGAGAGTGACGGGTTCTATTCCGGAAGGTTGCTCAACGCAAAAGTATTTTGCTTTTATGGAGCATGAGCGTTACGCCGCTGGAATCATTCGCAGTACTTGGGAAGATATGGGCGGAACAATTTCCGGCAAAACTGTTTTCGCAGTCACGCCTCGTTCTGCCAGTCGTTTAAGCTCATTACCTTCGATTTCAGTTGCCGAAGCCATTCGTGATGTAAACAAATTCAGCAACAACGCTATGGCCAAGCAACTTTTTTTAACTATCGGCGCTAACAACCGGCTTGCCACGGACACAGATGATGCTGAAGCAGCTAAACGCGTAGTTATTGAATGGTGGAAAAGCAAAGGCATCCAGCGTCCTAGCCTGATTATTGAAAACGGCTCAGGTCTATCACGTTCGGAAAGGTTAAGCGCTTACGAGCTGGCATTGATGCTTAAAGATGCGGCCAGCAGTCCTTATGCGGCTGAGTTTCAGGCCTCATTACCTCTAGTAGCTATTGACGGCACTATGAGCAGACGCTTGCGTAGAAGCCCCATAGCCGGCCAAGCACGCATCAAAACTGGGACTTTAAGAAACGTTCGCGCCATTGCTGGCTACAGTAATGATAAAGACGGTGAACCTTGGGTGATAGTGGCTATCCTTAACCACCCCGTCAATATTCACAACGGTATTTTAGATTCGCTATTGAACTCTCTGCACCTACAAACGCCAATACGCTAACAGCCTCTAGAATACAGGCTCATCCCGTCCTTCCAGCATGGTTCGGCGCAGCAGCACGTACAGTGCACCTGTACCACCATGCTTAGGCAAGCAAGAGCTAAAGGCGAGTACTCTGTCGTGTTGGCGCAACCAGGTGTTGGCATGACTTTTCAGAATAGGCTTGCGCCCATCAGGGCGATTGGATTTACCATGGGTAACACGCACACAGCGCACTTCTAGGCGTACGGCTTCGGCTAAAAACTCCCACAACTCAGAACGCGCTTCCTCTACGCTCATACCGTGCAGGTCGATGCTGCCATCAAAAGGGATTTGCCCTGCTTTTAAACGGCGTAATTGGCTGTCTTGCACACCATTACTTTGCCACAGCAAAAAATCCTCAGGACCCACATCTAGGACAAACTGATCCGATAGCCCGTCCACTTTAAGCTCTGTTACAGTCTCTACCGCATTCGCCCGCCGGCCAGAAAGCAGTTTAGAGTTCGTTCGTTTCTTTCCAGTATCCGCCTGATCGACATGAATACGTCGAACACCCTGCATTTGCTGGGCAAATATGGCGAAGTCGTCATCGGTTGTCATGGCTATCTCATCACACGAATAAAAACGCCCCACTAACAAAGAGTGAGGCGTTTTGTGTTACGAAGTAATGTCAAAAATTACATTTTAGCAATCATTGCATCACCAAACTCTGAGCAGGACAGCAGCTTAGCATCGTCCATCAGACGCTCAAAGTCATAGGTTACGGTCTTGTCAGAGATCGCGCCATTGATACCATCAATGATTAAATCAGCTGCTTCAGTCCAACCCATGTGGCGTAACATCATTTCTGCAGAAAGAATCAGTGAACCTGGGTTCACTTTGTCCTGACCTGCGTACTTAGGTGCTGTACCGTGAGTCGCTTCGAACATAGCAACGCTGTCAGATAGGTTCGCACCGGGTGCGATACCAATACCACCAACCTGCGCCGCAAGTGCGTCAGAAATGTAGTCACCGTTTAGGTTCAAGGTTGCAATAACGTCGTACTCTGCTGGACGCAGAACGATTTGCTGCAGCATGGCGTCAGCAATAGCATCTTTAACAACGATATTTGTGCCTGTGTTAGGATTCTTGAACTGCATCCAAGGACCGCCATCCAATAACTCTGCACCAAACTCATCACGTGCAACTTCGTAGCCCCAATCTTTGAAAGCACCTTCGGTGAATTTCATGATGTTGCCTTTGTGCACGATGGTTACGGATTCGCGGTTGTTATCTACTGCGTACTGCAACGCCTTACGTACTAAACGCTTGGTACCCTGCTCAGAAACTGGCTTGATACCGATACCGCAGTTTTCAGTGAAGCGAATTTTAGTTGCGCCCATTTCTTCGGTTAAGAACTTGATAACTTTATCGGCTTCTGGTGTACCTGCTTGCCACTCAACACCGGCGTAAATATCTTCTGAGTTCTCACGGAAGATAACCATATCTGTGTCTTGCGGGCGCTTAACAGGGCTTGGTACGCCTTCGAACCAGCGTACTGGACGCAAGCACACATAAAGATCAAGCTGTTGACGCAGAGCTACGTTCAAGGAACGAATGCCACCACCCACTGGAGTGGTTAATGGACCCTTAATAGAAACAACGTAGTCACGTACAGCTTCTAGGGTTTCTTCTGGTAACCAGGTTTCAGAATCATAAACCTGAGTGGCTTTTTCGCCAGCATACACTTCCATCCAGGAAATTTTACGCTGACCGCCATATGCTTTCTCAACCGCTGCATCAACCACTTTGATCATTACTGGGCTGATATCAGTACCAATACCATCACCCTCGATGTAAGGAATGATTGGGTTATTTGGAACGGTTAAGGACATGTCGGCATTAACGGTGATTTTGTCACCAGCTGGCACTTGGATCTTTTGGTATCCCATGCTGAACTCCATTGGTTAAGGTGATCGTACAATAAATCTGCCACGCGTGTGGCATGGCAGCAATAAAGCTAATTAATTAGGTAAAACGATGGAACCAAGAATTTACCTATGTATTAAATACGTATTTGTAACGGATGAATGTTAACACATATACAACTATTGTTGCGCGCTTCACAATACCCATTAGCACGATGTAGTCAAACTAAAAAGGCACTACATGGCTTTAACTGTAAATTACAGCTGTCTACTGCGCCTAATTGCATTAAACGGAGAAACACTATGTCTTTCGCTCCACATATAACGGTAGCGACTATAGTCGAACAGCATGGACGCTTTCTTTTTGTCAAAGAGTTCGCAAAAAACACCAAGGTATTAAACCAACCTGCCGGTCACTTAGAAATGGACGAAAGTCTAAATCAAGCGGCAATTCGTGAAACTTTAGAAGAAACCGCCTGGCTTGTAGAACTCACTGCACTGGTAGGGATTTATCTATACCAAGCACCTAATGGCGTGACTTACCAGAGAATTTGTTTTGCCGCCAAGCCCATCATGCACCAGCCAGAACGCGCATTGGACGCGGGAATTATTGAAGCGCTGTGGTTATCGCATGCCCAGCTACTTGAACGACAAGAACAATGCCGCAGCCCTTTAGTGTTACAAAGCCTTAACGATTATTTAGCGGGCTCTGTGTATCCACTGAGCGTTATGAAGGGAGTCTTTTAAAACAGCTCGGATTGATCGCTGCCACCATCCGGCAGCTGTTTTTGCTCGAGTAGTAACGCATTGCGCGCCGCCATAACCCGAGCCTTACGTTGTTGACACAAGCGCACTACGTCTCGCTTTTGGTTTGCATCGTACTGCAACCAAAACTGGCGCTCATCTCGGGAACGAAAGCAGCCCTTGCAATAGCCTCTGTTATTCACTTCACAGACACCAATACATGGGCTTGGGATTTCAAAAAACTCTAACTGTTCCATCACCGATTACGCCTAACAAATAGGTTTTGTTGTGGTCAACATACTACGCTTTTTTAGTCTGTTGCTTGCTCAAGCATACTTAACCCGTTGCTTTTTGTGTACGCGTCTTTGCTTCGCCCCTGACTTTTTACTGGGTATAATGCTTAAGCCTCGCCAATATTGGCTTAGCCGACAGTCAAGGTTTAGTTCACAAATTTACTAGTTGATAGCAGGCGCTTATTCCCTTATATTGCGTGAAAATTATCTCCCAAACACAGCATATTGTGTTTCGCGCCACTCCACTGTTCGCGCATCTTTTACGCATAAAACCCTAAAGGACACTGATTATGACCGATTTTAACGCCATCCAGGTAACCAAACGCGATGGCCGTAAAGAGCCAATAAACCTAGATAAAATTCACCGCGTCCTCGATTGGGCAGCGATGGGTTTAGATAACGTATCTGTTTCTCAGGTTGAGCTTAAATCACACATTCAGTTCTATGATGGCATTCATACAAAAGACATTCACGAAACAATTATCAAGGCTGCCGCTGATCTTATTTCTGCCGAAACACCCGATTATCAATATATGGCTGCCAGTTTAGCCATTTTCCATCTACGCAAAGTCGCCTATGGTGAGTTTGAGCCGCCGCACTTATTTGACCACGTAACCAAGCTCACCGCAGAGCAGCGCTACGATGAACATATTTTGCAGGATTACAGCAGGGAAGAGTTCGACAGACTCAACGATGCAATCGACCACGCGCGTGACATGAACTTCTCCTATGCAGCGGTCAAGCAGTTGGAAGGCAAATATTTGGTGCAAAACCGCGTCACCGGTGAAGTTTACGAAAGCCCACAAATGCTCTACATGCTCATCGGTATGTGTTTGTTTTCTAACTACCCAAAAGACACGCGCTTGGAATATGTGGTGCGTTTTTACGATGCCATTTCCCAGTTTAAAATTTCGCTGCCCACGCCCATTATGGCGGGTGTACGCACACCTTCGCGCCAGTTTAGCTCTTGCGTACTGATTGAATGTGGCGACAGCCTCGACTCCATCAGCACTACCACTGCCGCCATTGTTAAATACGTCTCGCTGCGTGCCGGTATTGGGATTAACGCCGGACGCATTCGCGCACTAGGCAGCCCAATCCGTGGTGGTGAAGCCCAACACACCGGTTGTATTCCTTTCTTTAAGCTATTCCAAGCTGCGGTTAAATCTTGCTCGCAGGGCGGTGTTCGCGGCGGTGCTGCTACATTGTTTTACCCCATGTGGCACCTTGAAGTGGAATCTTTGTTAGTTCTGAAAAACAACCGCGGTGTAGAAGAAAACCGCGTACGTCACATGGACTACGGTGTACAAATCAACAAGCTGATGTACCAACGCTTGATTAAAAGTGAAAACATCACCCTCTTCTCCCCGCACGATGTTCCGGGCTTATATGAGGCATTTTTCGCTGATCAGGATGAGTTTGAGCGCCTGTATTTGCAGTACGAGTCAGACCTTAGCATCCGCAAACGCAGCATTCCTGCCGTTGAGCTGTTCTCACTCATGATGCAAGAACGTGCCAACACCGGTCGTATCTACATCCAAAACGTAGACCACTGTAATACGCACAGCCCCTTCGATCCCAGCGTTGCACCCATACGTCAGTCTAACCTGTGCCTTGAAATTGCATTGCCTACTAGCCCGCTGGAAAACATCAATGACACGGACAAGGAAATTGCGCTGTGCACCCTTTCTGCCTTTAACCTTGGCGCTATCAATAGCCTGGAAGAATTGGAAGAGCTGGCAGACCTAGCGGTACGTGCTTTGGATTCTTTGCTGGATTACCAAGACTACCCAATCGAAGCGGCACGCAATGCCTCTATGAAACGCCGCACGCTGGGCATAGGTGTAATTAACTATGCTTACTACTTGGCAAAAAATGGTGTGCGCTATTCCGACGGTTCTGCCAACGCATTGACGCACCGCACTTTTGAAGCTATCCAGTACTACTTACTCAAAGCATCTAACAATCTGGCTAAAGACTTTGGCGCCTGCCCTGCTTTTGATGAAACCACTTACTCACAGGGTATTTTGCCTATCGATACCTATAAAAAAGATATTGATAACATCTGCCAAGAACCGCTGCATTTTGACTGGGAAACCCTGCGCCAAGATATTAAAGCCCACGGTTTGCGTAACTCAACCCTGTCATCATTGATGCCTTCTGAAACCTCCAGTCAGATCTCTAACGCCACCAACGGTATCGAACCACCGCGTGGATTGGTAAGTGTGAAGCAGTCTAAAGATGGCATTCTCAAGCAAGTGGTGCCTGAGTACGAGCGCCTAAAAGACAATTACGAGCTGTTATGGAACATGCCCAATAACGAAGGTTACTTACACCTTGTTGGTATTATGCAAAAGTTTGTTGATCAGGCGATTTCCGCCAACACCAACTATGATCCACAACGCTTTGAAGGCGGTCGTGTGCCAATGCGCCAGCTACTCAAAGACTTGTTAACCGCCTACAAATTTGGTTTAAAAACCCTCTATTACCAAAACACCCGTGATGGAGCAGAAGATTCTCAAGCAGATATGGATGACGGCTGTGCCGGCGGCGCCTGCAAAATTTAATCGGAGAGCAGAGTATGAAATACAGTATTTTTTGTCAGACAGATAACGATCAACTAAAAGAGCCTATGTTTTTCGGCCAACCGGTCAACGTTGCGCGTTACGATCAGCAGAAATATCCTATTTTTGAAAAGCTTATCGAAAAACAACTGTCTTTTTTCTGGCGTCCGGAAGAGGTTGATGTATCACAAGACCGTGCCCATTACCAAAGCCTGCCGGATCATGAAAAACATATATTTATCAGCAACCTGAAGTATCAAACTCTACTGGACTCTATCCAAGGTCGCAGTCCCAACGTGGCGTTTTTACCGCTGGTGTCCATTCCAGAACTAGAAACCTGGATTGAAACCTGGTCATTCTCAGAGACCATTCATTCTCGCTCCTACACGCACATTATTCGCAATATTGTGAATGACCCTAGCGTCGTCTTTGATGACATTATGCGTAACGATCACATTATTGAGCGCGCCACTGACATCTCTAAATACTATGACGATCTCATCCAATACAGCATGCTGTATTTAAAATACGGCGTAGGCAAGCACGTGGTGAATGGCAAAACAGAGACCGTTGAGTTGTTCGAACTCAAGCGCAAACTCTATCTGTGCATGATGAGTGTAAATATCCTTGAAGCCATTCGCTTCTATGTCAGTTTTGCCTGCTCCTTTGCCTTTGCCGAGCGCAGGCTGATGGAAGGTAATGCGAAAATCATTCGCCTGATTGCCCGTGATGAAGCCCTGCACCTAACCGGCACCCAGCACATTCTTAATATCATGCAAAACGGTCAGGATGATCCAGAGATGGCTGAAGTTGCTAAGTCCTGTTATCAAGAGTCCGTGGATATGTTTAAACATGCCGCACAGCAGGAAAAAGAATGGGCTAAATACCTGTTTAAAGACGGCTCCATGATTGGTCTTAACTTAGATATTCTCAGCCAGTATGTTGAATACATTACTAACCTGCGGATGGCTGCGGTCGGTTTAGAACCTGCTTTTGCTGGCGCCAAGCAAAACCCAATTCCTTGGATTAACGCCTGGCTTGTATCAGATAACGTGCAAGTAGCTCCGCAAGAAGTGGAAGTAAGTTCTTATCTAGTTGGGCAAATCGACTCTTCCGTTTCTGTCGATGATCTAGGTGAGTTTGAGCTATAAATTCCGTTATGCAAGTTATCACCGAAGATCTGATTTTTGAGCTAAAAGAAAACGAAAGTCTGCTCGATGGTCTGCAACGCACTGGGCACCACATCGAATACCAATGTCGTAGTGGTTACTGTGGTGCCTGCCGCATTCCATTAACCGCAGGCAGTGTCAGTTACGATAAACCTCCTTTGGCCTACGTGCGCAGCAGCGAAATATTGCCCTGCTGCTGCCGTGTTGAAGAGCCGCTCAGAGTTAAAGTTCATTTACTAAGTAAGCTGCAAGGCTAACATCTAGCAGGCCAAAACCTGCTAGAATGCGCTTCTTTCAAACTAGCAATCTCCTGCGCACAATGACAAATTCAAATCCAAACCAAACCCGTGTAATTGTCGGCATGTCCGGCGGTGTTGATTCCTCAGTAGCCGCTTTGCTGTTGCTGCAGCAAGGCTATCAGGTCGAAGGCCTGTTTATGAAAAACTGGGAAGAAGACGACGGCACCGAATACTGCACCGCCAAAGAAGACCTCGCTGATGCGCAAGCTGTGTGCGACACGCTTGGTATCGTGCTGCACACAGCCAATTTCGCGGCTGAGTACTGGGACAACGTGTTTGAGCACTTCCTGCAGGAATACCAAGCCGGACGCACACCGAACCCAGATATTCTCTGCAATCGCGAAATCAAATTTAAAGCTTTTTTGGATTATGCCAAACACCTAGGTGCCGACCTTATCGCTACGGGTCATTACGTGCGCCGCGTTGATCGTAACGGTCACAGCCTGCTGCTCAAAGGTCTGGATAACAATAAAGACCAAAGCTATTTTCTACACGCCGTAGGCGGTAATGAAATCGGCCAAAGCCTGTTCCCTATTGGCGCATTAGAAAAGCCTGCTGTACGCGCACTGGCTGAGCAGCACGGTTTGATTACGGCCAGCAAAAAAGACTCAACCGGTATTTGTTTTAT
Organism: Thiopseudomonas acetoxidans; assembly: GCF_030362935.1. Classification (NCBI taxonomy): domain Bacteria; kingdom Pseudomonadati; phylum Pseudomonadota; class Gammaproteobacteria; order Pseudomonadales; family Pseudomonadaceae; genus Thiopseudomonas; species Thiopseudomonas acetoxidans. The sequence goes on along the minus strand of NZ_JAUCDY010000003.1, from coordinate 24,692 downwards.
CGGCGAGCGCCGTTTTACTGACTTCCTCAAACAGTACTTACCCGCCCAGCCCGGCACCATTGAAACCACCGACGGGCAAGTAATCGGCGAGCACGCTGGTTTGATGTACCACACCATCGGCCAACGGCAAGGACTGGGCATTGGCGGTATGAAAAACGCCAGCGAAGACCCTTGGTACGTGCTAGCTAAAGACCTTAAACGTAATGTATTGATTGTCGGCCAAGGTAATGAACATCCCTGGTTATTTTCTCGACGCTTGCTGACTCGCCAAGTGAACTGGATTAATCCCGTAGATATAACAACCCTTGACGGTTTAACCGCTAAGGTACGCTACCGCCAACCTGATCAAGCCTGTCAAATAAAGCAGTGCGAAGACGGCTACTGGGTCACTTTTGCCCAACCGCAACGCGCGGTAACGCTTGGGCAATCCATTGTTTTTTACGACGGGGAAACATGTTTGGGCGGTGGCATTATTGAGGCCTGCACCCCTTGGGATGAGGAGATTGTACGTCCATGACCCCCTTACAAGAACAGTTAATCGCCTTGGGCGGTGTATTTCAGGCTGCCCACTTGGTGCATAAACTTGCCAATACCGGTCAAATCCATGATGCAGCTTTAGGCAATATGTTAAAAACCCTGTTGGTACGCAACCCACCGGATACCCTCGCTGTTTATGGTGGGGATGATTACGCCCTACTCGATGGTTACCGCACCCTGCAGGCTGCTTTGCTACGTGATGCGCATAATCTGCCGCGTGAAAGCCTGCGCTACGCACTCGCCATGCTCAGTCTTGAGCAGCAGTTTGCACGCCGCGATGACTTGCTTGAACTTACAGCCCGGCGTCTGGAACAAATAGAACGCCAACTTGAGCATGTAGACATCACCAGTGCCGCCACTATCAGTGCTTGCGCTGCTTTGTATCAAGACACCATCAGTACCTTTAACCAGCGTATTCAGGTACACGGCGATATGCGTTTTTTGCAGCACGAACTCACGGCCTCTAAAATTCGCGCCCTCCTCTTTGCGGGTATCCGTTCCGCGCGTTTGTGGCGCCAACTTGGTGGTCATCGCTGGCAACTCCTGTTTAAACGCCGCGCTATGCTTAACGCGCTACAGCATCGCCTTGCCCATTAATGCGCAGTGTTCGCCCTCTTCAGGGTGCTGCCTTGCTGGCACTTTCTGCGCTACTGTTCTCGCTGATGGGTGTTTTTGTGCGCGAAGCCTCAGCCACAGTTGGTAATGAAAGCATTGTCTTCTTCCGCAACCTGGTTGGGGTGTTGATTTTCCTACCTTTGGTGTTAGTCAAAGGCTTTCAGCCCTTTAAGACCGCACGGGTTAAGTCCCATCTTTTGCGTACTGGTTTTGGCTTGGGCGCCATGTATTGCTTTTTTTATGCCATCGCCCATCTACCGCTTGCAGACGCTATGATTTTCACCTACTCAGCGCCGGTATTCACGCCCGTCCTGGCGTACTTCTGGCTTAAAGAGCCGCTCACACCGCGCATGCTAGTGCTTTCTGTGCTGGGATTGATAGGTGTTTTTTTAGTCGCCAAACCTTCAGATGCTTTATTTAGCAGCCTATCCTTGGTGGGCTTAGCCGCCAGTCTCTTAGCCGCCAGCGCGTTCGTCTCCATTCGTGAGCTTAGCGGCAGCGAGCCCAGTTACCGCATCGTGTTCTACTATGCTTTATTTAGCATGCTGATCTCTGCAGTGCCACTGAGCTGGTCATGGCAGCCGTTAACACAACCACAGCTATTAGTGCTGTTGGCAGCCGGACTGTTGGCTTCCTTTGCCCAAATCATCATGTCCAAAGCCTATTCGCTAGCACCGCCGGGCTTGATTGGACCGGTTGCTTATTCGGCAATTATTTTTTCGGGCGTGATTGGCTGGATACTGTGGAATGAAGCACCAGATAGCACCTCTATTACGGGAGCAGTGCTGATTTTTAGCGCCAGTTTACTCAGCATTTATCACCCTAAAGGCAATAAGAGCACCCCCGAATCCGTTAAATCGCCGCTCTAGGCCTGTGGCTTTACCGCCTCAGCCAAGCTCACCTGCCACGCACAGGCTTAGATACTTTTCCACACTGCCTTAAAACACAGCACCGCTTTGGTGTACAATGCGGCAATTTATTTCATTACTTAAACTGTTAAAAGAGAACGCTATGCAACTGTCCCCGCTTACCGCCGTGTCCCCAGTCGATGGCCGTTACGGCAGCAGAACTACCTCCCTGCGCGCTATTTTTAGCGAATACGGTCTGATTCGTAACCGTGTCCATGTCGAAGTGCGCTGGCTGCAACGCCTCGCTGCTCACGCACAAATCAGTGAAGTCGCGCCTTTTTCTGAGCAAGCCAACACACTGCTTAACGAGCTGGCCGAGAATTTTAAAATCGAACACGCTGAGCGGGTCAAAGAATTCGAGCGCACCACCAACCATGACGTAAAAGCGGTGGAATACCTGCTCAAAGAGCAAGCACAACAGCTGCCCGAACTGGCTAAAGTCAGTGAATTCATTCACTTTGCTTGCACCAGTGAAGACATTAACAACCTGTCCCACGCGCTGATGCTGCGCGAAGGCCGCGATGAGGTACTGCTACCCCTGATGCGCCAAGTCGCGGACAGCATTCGCCAACTTGCCCATGAGTTCGCCGCCGTACCTATGCTGTCACGCACCCACGGTCAACCCGCTTCCCCGACCACACTCGGTAAGGAAATGGCTAACGTGGTCTATCGTCTAGAGCGCCAAATCGCTCAGATTGAACAAGTACCTTTGCTGGGTAAAATCAACGGCGCCGTAGGCAACTACAATGCGCACCTGTCTGCCTACCCAGAGATTGACTGGGTCGCTAACGCACAAGAATTTATTGAAGGTGATTTGGGTTTAACCTTTAACCCCTACACTACGCAGATCGAACCGCACGACTACATTGCCGAGCTATTTGATGCCATTGCCCGCTTCAACACCATCCTGCTCGATTTTGACCGCGATGTGTGGGGCTATATTTCGCTGGGTTACTTCAAACAAAAAACCGTCGAAGGTGAAATCGGTTCCTCCACCATGCCGCACAAGGTGAACCCGATTGACTTTGAAAACTCAGAAGGCAACCTTGGCATTGCCAATGCAATTTTCCAGCACTTGGCGAGCAAACTACCCGTATCGCGCTGGCAGCGTGACCTGACCGACTCCACTGTATTGCGCAATCTGGGTGTCGGTTTTGCCCACAGTGTGATTGCCTATGAAGCGAGCCTGAAAGGTATTAGCAAGCTCGAAGTGAACGCTGCTTCACTGGCCGAAGACTTAGATAACTGCTGGGAAGTGTTAGCTGAGCCAGTGCAAACCGTCATGCGCCGCTATGGCATTGAAAACCCCTATGAGAAACTCAAAGACCTGACGCGTGGTAAAGGCATCACTGCCCAAGCACTGCAAGAGTTTATCGACACCCTAGAGCTGCCTGAGTCCGCCAAAGTTGAGCTGCGCGCCCTCACGCCTGCCAACTACATAGGCAACGCTATCGAGCAAGCCAAGCAGGTTTAGGCTCTTTCTTTTCAGGAAGCTATCTAATGCGCGACACCTGTGTGTTCTAGCACACAGGTGTCGCGTAAATACTGCCCGTCTACACAACCCTACCCAGTTAAAACCCACAGGTGTTCCGCCATGTCTATCCCGCACAATACTCCCTTAACCCTGCTTGGTGGCATAACAGCTGAAGAGTTTTTACGCGACTACTGGCAGAAAAAACCTCTACTGATTCGCCAAGCTATGCCTGATTTTGTCAGCCCGATTGAGGGTGATGAGCTGGCCGGCCTTGCGTTAGAGGACGAAGTTGAGTCACGCATTGTTTTAGAGCATGGCGAAACACCTTGGCAGCTACTGCACGGTCCTTTCACCGAAGATACCTTTGCCAAATTGCCGCCCAGTCACTGGACGCTACTGGTACAAGCGGTAGACCAATTTGTTCCAGATGCGGCTGACTACTGGAAAGAATTCGACTTTTTACCACGCTGGCGCAGTGATGATCTGATGATCAGTTACGCCGTCGAAGGCGGTGGCGTTGGCCCGCATTATGACAACTACGACGTATTCTTGCTGCAAGCAGAAGGTCGTCGCGAATGGAAGGTTGGTCAAATGTGTGACAGTGATAGCCCACTGCAAGACCATCCCGATATGCGTATTTTGGCCGAGCTCAATACCACTGAGAGCTGGATACTAGAGCCCGGCGACATGCTTTACCTGCCGCCACGTTTAGCACACTGGGGCACTGCACTAGACAACTGCATGACTTGGTCGTTTGGTTATCGTGCACCTTCAACAACAGATGCTTTATTGGGTTATACCGATTTTGTAGCCCGTTTTCTGACCGATGAGCAGCGTTACAACGATGCCGGCATGAGTCCTATTACCAATCCCAATGAGATCCGTGCAGAAGAACTGCAGCGCTTGCGTGCGCTCATTAACGAGCAGCTTTCTGATGACCAGACATTGCTCACTTGGTTGGGTCAATTCGTTACTGAAGCCAAATACCCGGATTTCATTCAGGGTCACGACATCACTGAGCACGAATTACTCGACCAATTACAGCAAGGCAGCCTATTGATAAAACATCCCAGCGCACGTTTTGCGTGGAGCTTACTTGAGAGTAATGGCCTGCAGGAAATTGTGTTATTTAGCTGCGGCAATAGCCGTATTTTTAATGAGCCATTAGTAGAACTTATTAAACTAATCTGTGACAGTGATAGTCTGCATGTTGATAATCTTCAACCTTGGCTTAACAATGAAGAAGCCACCTTGCTCCTGTGTGAGCTCATTAAACAAGGCAGCTTGGAGTGTATAAATGACTGATATCCGAGTTTTAACGGCGGATTGGCATAAAGATAATGCTGAGATTCGCCGAATTCGAGAAAGTGTTTTTATCAAAGAACAAGGCGTTAGCCCAGAACAAGAATGGGACAGCGATGATGCTTCAGCTACGCACTTTCTCGCCTATGAAGGTGAATGTGCCGTCGGCACAGCTCGTTTACTACCTAATGGCTGTATCGGCCGTGTGTCCGTCCTAAGAGACTGGCGCGGACTAAACATTGGTGAAGCTTTAATGCAGGCTGCCATCAGCGAAGCTGAGCGCCAAGGCTTGGCAGAGCAAACCTTAACCGCGCAAACCCATGCGGCAGGCTTTTATGAGCGCCTGGGTTTTAAAATTATTAGTGACGAGTTTATTGAGGCCGGCATTCCACATATTGACATGTTACGCGCCAGCGGCTAACTGACCATGCCAAAAACCATCCCCCCACAGGCACAGACCCCAGAAGATTTGGGTGATATTGAATTTAATTCGCCCGGCGTCTTCAGTGTGCATAACCCTACTGCGCCTACTTACAGCGCGCCGGTTACGGACGGGGATGAGGCCGTTGCGACAATAGGTCAAGCTAAGCGCGTACTACTGACAAGTATGGATGCTGTTCGCACACACAGCATCCACTTAATTAGCCAAGCCAAACGTGAACTATGTATCTACAGCCTAGAATTCGAGCCTTGGCTGTACGACAACGACGAAACCTATCAATACTGTAAAGAGTTCCTGCTCGCCCATGAGCGCAACCGTTTACGCATTTTACTGCGTGATACCAGCCGCATAGTGCAAGAAGGTCATCGCTTGCTACCCTTAGCCGAGCGTTTGCATAGCCGCTGCCAAATCAGACGGGTCAATAGCGAGCATCCGTTTTCTGATAATTACTGGCTGGATGTCGACCAACAGGCCTTATTGCTGCGCCAAGCTGAAACCCCAAAGCAGGCGTCAGCTTATTACTACGATCCAGCATTGGCACAGAAAAAACACGCCGAATTCGAGGCCATGTGGTCTGTTGCTCGCCTCGATGTCAATCTAAGAAGGATGCCTTTATGACCAAGATATTGCAGGTTAGCGTCAGCATAGTATTGGCGTTATTTATCAGTTTATCCCACGCAAAAACCGAAGTGATTGAACTTAAGCATCGCACTGCAGCTGAGCTGTTGCCGGTAATTAACTCCTTTATGGAACCCTACGAGCGTGCCACTGAGTGGGGTTATCAATTAATTATTCAGGCAGACGACAAGAAAATTGAAGAAATCAAACAGCTGATTGAGCAAATCGACACTCCAGCCCGTCGTTTACTTATCAGCGTAGATACGCAAGGTAGCAGCATCAGTCGTGACAGTCAGCTTGATGCGCAGGGCCGCATTAAAGGCAAACAAGGCGAGGTGGTGATAGGTCAAGGTGGCAGTAACAGAGTAGAAGTCAAACGCTACAATAGCCAAAAACAAAACACCGGCGTACGCAGCGTACAGACGCTTGAGGGTTCGGCCGCCTTGGTGCAAACAGGCCAACAAATACAAGAAAAACACTGGGCGCTGAATCAACATGGCCAGCCACAACAACAAACCAGCCAGCGCAACCTTACCCAAGGCTTTTATGTAACCGCTACCGTACAAGGTGATTGGGTAACCCTAGAGCTAAGCAATCAGGACGACCGCCTCAATGCTCAGCAGCAACATATCACCGAAACCCAATCAACCAACACACGCATTTCTGGACGCTTAAATGAGTGGATCAGCGTCAGCAGTATTGACGCTCAACAAAACTCAAACAGTCGCGACGCACTCTCAAGAAGCAAAATATATAGCAGTAACAACAATGATTTACGCATCAAAGTTGAACTTTTAGATTAATAATACTTAACGACATTGTGCTTTCTTGTAGTGCCTGAGCAGAAACACTACAAAAATATTTGACGAACGCTTTATGAAAGCGCATCATATGCCCGCTCCCGCTAGCCAGAGGCTTTTGCCTCCAAATCAGCCTGATGAATTGCCAAGTTGATTTGTGTTCATTCTTTCCACAAGAAAGCATGTCGAGGTTGCGACTGGAACGTTGTTGTCCTGAGGGACGTGGAAGCAAAAGCATATTGGGTAGTCTTTAACATGCTACTCAGCCTTCCCTCTTCAGCTCAACACTCTCCAGACAAAACCGGCAAGCAGCGGCGAGCTTACCCGCAATTTAACATCCAGCGATAGCAGGTTGTGGGGCAACCCAATACACTCTATGAAGGATTGACCATGTCATATCAGAACGAAATTAAGGCAATTGCCGCTGTTGTAGAAAAAGCTGGTAGCAGCTGGAAGGCGATTAACCCAGAGTTTGCCGCTCGTATGCGTTACCAGAACCGTTTTAAAACAGGTTTAGATATCGCCAAGTACACTGCAGCCATCATGCGCAAAGACATGGCTGAGTATGATGCTGACACCTCCAAGTACACCCAATCACTGGGTTGCTGGCACGGTTTTATTGGTCAGCAAAAGCTGATTGCCATCAAAAAACACTTAAAAACCACCAACAAGCGCTACCTCTACCTCTCCGGTTGGATGGTTGCTGCACTGCGCTCTGAGTTCGGCCCACTGCCTGACCAGTCCATGCACGAGAAAAACTCTGTTGCACACCTGATCGAAGAGCTCTACACCTTCTTACGTCAAGCCGACACCCGTGAACTCGACATGCTGTTCACCGCGCTAGACAAAGCACGTAAAGAAGGCGACAAAGCCGAAGAAGCTAAGATTCTAGACCAAATTGAAAACTTCGAAACGCACGTTGTGCCAATTATTGCAGACATCGATGCTGGTTTCGGTAACGAAGAAGCCACCTACTTGATGGCTAAGCAAATGATCGAAGCAGGTGCCTGTGCCCTACAGATCGAAAACCAAGTTTCTGACGAGAAGCAGTGTGGTCACCAGGACGGTAAAGTAACTGTTCCGCACGCTGACTTCATCGCCAAAATTAACGCACTGCGTTATGCGTTCCTAGAGTTAGGTGTTGACGACGGCATTATCGTTGCTCGTACTGACTCCCTAGGTGCTGGCCTGACCAAGCAAATTGCTGTGACTAATGAGCCGGGCGACTTGGGCGATAAGTACAACAGCTTCCTAGATGGCGACTACATCAATGATGCTAGCGAAATCGAGAACGGCGACGTTGTTATCAAATCTAACGGCAAACTGCTCAAGCCTAAGCGCTTAGCCAGCGGCTTATTCCAGTTCCGCGAAGGCACTGGTTTTGATCGCGTTGTTCTGGACTGCATCACTTCACTGCAGAACGGTGCTGACTTACTGTGGATCGAAACTGAGAAACCACACGTTGGCCAGATCGCTGAAATGGTTAACGAGATCCGTAAAGTTGTTCCTGATGCGAAACTGGTTTACAACAACAGCCCATCATTCAACTGGACTCTGAACTTCCGTCAGCAAGTGTACGATGACTGGGTAGCTGCTGGTAAAGACGTATCCAAGTACGATCGTGACCGCCTGATGAGTGCTGACTACGACGGTACTGACCTGTGTAACGAAGCTGATGCACGCATCCAGAGCTTCCAGAAAGATGCAGCGCGCGAAGCGGGTATCTTCCACCACTTGATCACTCTGCCTACGTACCACACTGCGGCGCTGTCAACTGACAACCTCGCTAAAGGCTACTTCGGTGAAGAAGGCATGTTGGCGTACGTTGAAGGTGTTCAGCGTAAAGAAATCCGCCAAGGCATTGCCTGTGTTCGTCACCAGAACATGGCGGGTTCTGACATCGGTGATACTCATAAAGAGTACTTCTCCGGTGACGCAGCGCTGAAAGCAAGCGGCGAAGACAACACCATGAACCAGTTCGACAACGTTTAAGTTGTAACTGTTTCAGAGTGCTGCACAAAAACCCCTAACTTCGGTTAGGGGTTTTTTATTGCCTATTTTCTACTACTGATGTGGCATTTTCTTCTTGCTAGCCAAGCCTCATAGTCAAAGCTGTAAGCAATCTTATCTCTCAGCCGGACACCGCTATGGGCGCCAAAATTATTTTAAACATTGCTGGCGGTGTAGCCTTACTTCTGTGGGGCCTGCACATGGTCAACACAGGCATAGTGCGCGCTTTTGGTACACGCCTGAGACGCTGGCTGGGCAAAGTATTAAAAAATCCTATCCAGGCTTTTACAACCGGTATTGGCGTTACCGCCATTTTACAAAGCAGCACCGCTACAGCTTTAATGCTCAGCTCCTTCTCTGCCAGCGGTGTTGTTGCCCTAGCGCCAGCACTGGCCGTTATGCTCGGCGCTAACGTAGGCACGACTCTCATCGTGCAGGTGCTTTCCTTTGATGCGTCCGCCCTTTCTCCGCTGCTGATAATTACGGGTTATGCTGTATTTAAACGCAGCAAACAAACGCTGTTTAAAGACTTAGGACGTGTCGCTATCGGCCTAGGCTTGATGCTGTTATCACTGGGTTTATTGGTTGACAGCTTAACACCGGTACAAAACTCAGCCACCGCACAGCAATTATTTAATGCTATGGCGGACGAGCCCGTATTGACTCTTTTCGTGGCCGCAATACTGACCTGGGCTGCCCACTCCAGCGTTGCTACGGTTTTATTGACCATGTCACTTGCTGCCTCTGGACTGGTTACGCCACTGGCTTCGATGGCGTTGGTGCTAGGCGCCAACCTAGGCAGCGCCTTCAATCCCTTGCTGGAAGGTTTGAGCAGTGCTAATCCTGCCAACAAACGTATGCCGCTGGGTAATCTATTTAACCGTATGCTGGGCTGCTTAATTTTCTTACCTTTATTACCTTTTATCGCCGAGCCCTTGGCGGCCTTTGATAGCAACCCCGCGCGCCTAACAGCCAACTTCCATGTTTTATTCAACCTCGTAATGGCGCTTATTTTTCTGCTTCCGCTGGGCTTAGTTGCCAAGCTGTTAGAACGTTTACTGCCTGATAAGAAAATAACCAACGATCCAGCCACACCTATCTATCTTGATAAACAAGCTCTTAGTAATCCGGCTATCGCACTCTCCTGCGCGACACGTGAAACCCTGCGCATGGGCGATCTGATTGAGCAGATGCTGCAAAACACCATTACTGCCATTATGACTAACGACCGCAAGCTAGTGGCGCAAATCTCACAGATGGATGACTCTGTCGACCGCCTGCATGAAACCATCAAACTATATGTGGTTAAAATCACCCAGAACAGCCTTGAGGATCACGAAAATAGACGCGCTATGGAAATCCATAGCCTATCGATTAACCTTGAACATATCGGCGATATTATTGATAAAAACTTGATGGAATTAGCCAGCAAAAAAATCAAACATCAGCTGCAGTTTTCCGATGAGGGCGCGCAAGAAATAGTTGAGTTCCACAGTATCGTGGTCAACAACCTTAAGTTGGCTATGACCGTATTTTTGTCAGGAGATGTAAAATCGGCGCGCATGCTATTAGCACAAAAATCTCACATGCGTGAACTTGAGCTAAAAGCTGCAAAAAACCATATGAAGAGACTTAGAGAGGAGCGCTTAGCCAGCCTAGAAACCAGCTCGCTGCATTTGGATATCATTCGGGATTTAAAGCGCATCCATTCGCACATTTGCTCAACCGTCTACCCTGCTCTGGAGGCGGCTGATGAGCTGAACAAGAGCCGCTTGAAAGCGCAGCAGCCTTAGCTGTGGCTGATTTCTGGCAAGTTTGATTTTTCTTGAGTGCTTTTTTGTTCAGATTTGAGTCTATCGATCTGTTTAGCTTGTTTGCGACATTTATATTCCAGCCCTTTGCTACGCAACCAATTTATCGCAAAACCCACTATCAAACCTAAAACAAAGACCACCAATACAAATAAAGCCAAAGGCAAATCAGGTGTTAGCTGACCCATAAGTGACAGGTGTACCAACTGTCTGTTTTCCATAGTAAATAACAAAACCACTACAGCAACAGCCAATAAGAAAACAAACACAATGGCGCGTTTTATTTTTTGCATAATATTCTCAGTTTCTACTTAACTGTGTTCACACGTTCGCGCAGTTCTTTGCCCGGTTTAAAGTGCGGCACGTGCTTACCTTCCAGCACCACCGACTCGCCCGTCTTTGGATTACGCCCTGTGCGAGGCGCGCGATAATTTAGTGAAAAACTACCAAAGCCACGTATTTCTATACGTTTTCCATCTGCCAAAGCCTGGGTCATTTGTTCCAGCAAAGTTTTTACTGCCAGTTCTATATCGCGCACTGACAATTGGTCTTGCTTGGTTGCCATACGCTCAACCAACTCAGATTTGGTCATCTATATATCCCTTTAATTAGTGTTTTGCACAGCTTTTAACATGCACAGGTTGATTTGAACAGTAGCAAAACAGTTTTTTGCAACACAAATCAACTAAATAACTATAAGCACTACAACGGGTTAGCGCAATAACAAAACACTAAGGTCGAACTCAATCGTACAACTAGCGGTAGTAGGCATTCTCGCGGTAGGTGTGATCCGTAACATCACGCACGCCCTTAATTTCTGGCAAACGCTCCATTAAAGTTTTTTCAATACCTTCCTTTAAAGTCAGATCCGCTTGACCACAGCCCTGACAGCCGCCACCAAAGCGCAAAATAGCTATGCCCTTGTCAATATCCACCAAACTCACCTGACCGCCGTGGCTGGCTAAACCCGGATTGATTTCAGTTTGAATGTAGTAGTTAACCTTATCTTCAAGCGGGCTATCATCGTTTACCATTGGCAACTTGGCATTAGGGGCTTTGATGGTCAGCTGCCCGCCCATTTTGTCGGTTGTAAAGTCAACAACGGCATCCTCTAAAAAAGGAATGCTGGGACGATCAATCCATGCGGTAAAGTCCGCATAACCAATGATCTCATCCTCTGGGTTCTGATCGTCGGGCTTGCAATAAGATAAACAGGTTTCCGCATACTGACTACCAGGCTGGGTAATGAAAATACGCACGCCAATTCCCGGAGTGTTTTGTTTGCTTAACAACTCAGCAAGATAAGCCTGTGCTGCGTCTGTGATGGTGATAATGCTCATCGTAATTCCTCGGAAGATTCATTCATGTCTGGCCGCTGAAGTTTTGTATTTTTATGAAAACCCCAGCACCCACTAATGGGTAAGAGTGTGCACAGTGTACGCAGAAATCAGGTAAAAATAAAGACCTACCAAACAAGTCAAGTATATTTAAGTTTTCGGGTTTAGATTTTCACCTCAGCAAAACTGGCTACTGTTTGATGATCGCCTAATACTCCTCCCTCACGCGCAAGACCACAGGTTTGCATGCCCGCTGCCCTCGCTGCATCAAGCTCTTGCACAACATCCGATAAAAACAAAATACTGTCTACAGGCTTGTCTATAGCCTCGGCGATACGTTGATAGGACTCCCGCTCACGCTTTGCGCCGCTGGTGGTGTCAAAATAGCCCGTAAATAGCGGCGTTAAATCACCCGCCACGCTGTAACCAAAAATCAGTTTCTGCGCCTCAATCGAACCTGATGAGTACACATACAGCTGTAAACCCATCGCATGCCATTGCTGCAATGCATTCACGGCATCAGCATATACATGACCTTGCAACGCACCACTGAGATAACCTTCACGCCAGATTTTACCCTGCACGTCTTTTAAAACCGTCGCTTTGCGATCTTCAGCCATCCATTGCACTAAAATTTCTGCCACGCGAGCAGGTTCAGCCTCCGGCTCTTGCGCTTCAAGACGCACCGCCTCCAGTTGCTCGTTCAACTCTGCTGCGTGTTGCTGTACGTAATCTTTCATCCGCTCACGGGCATAAGGAAACAACACATCATAAACAAAACCTATCGAGCTGGTCGTACCTTCGATATCCGTCAGAATTGCCTGTACCGCCACGTTTAGTCCTCCAGCAGTGGATAAAGCGCCGTAACCGTATCACCCGTATAGTGCGCCACCCAACCTTCGGGGTTATTAAACAAACGAATCGCCGTAAAGCGCGGATGCTCACCCATATCAAACCAATGCTTGGCACCCGCTGGTACGGAAATCAAATCACCCCGCTCGCACAACACAGAGTAAACCTGCTCATCGACATGCAGATTAAACAAACCACGTCCAGCAACGAAAAACCGTACTTCATCCTCGTTGTGTGTGTGCTCTTCAAGAAACTTCGCGCGTAATTCAGTTTTTTGCGGATGCTGTTCATCTACGCTGATGACATCGACTGCCACATAGCCCCCTTCTTGCTTTAAGCGCTCAATGTCGTCTCGATAAGCCGCTAACACTTCCTCGGTTGTGGACTGCGCAGTGATCGGCTGATTGGCCTGCCAACGTTCAAAGCGAACACCTATTTCCGCCAGCGCACTGCTAATATCTTCCAGATGATTTAACAGTTTCACCGGTTGTTTTGGGCTACTGCTGTGATAAACACATAAATGACTCATACAAGCACCATTATCCTAATGTTTTAATTGGGTTTTCAAGCGGCAGCTTAAACAGCTCTGAGCGCTCTTAGCTTCAACTCACAGGCAAACAAGGCCTCAAAAGCCTCAATATGCCGCAGCGCATCGCTCATTTGTGCGCCCCAGGTATACAAGCCATGACCACGGATTAAGTAACCAACACAGTCAGGATGTGTATCCAACCACTGTTGCACTTGCGTTGCTAAACGAGGAATCGTCTGGTCATTAGCAAAAATCGGCACCACCAGAGTCGACTCATGTGTGGTATAGCCGGTAAATGCTTTTTGCAGTTCATAGCCATGTAAGCGCAACTCTGTGCTCTGCTCTAATAACGACAGCACACAGGCATCGTTAGAATGGGTATGCAATACAGCGCCAATCTCGGCACGCCACTGATATAGCTGCGTATGCAGCAAGGTTTCGGCTGAGGGTTTCTTACCTTCTTCCAAGCTTTGCCCCTGCCAGTCAACGACGAGTACATCTTCAGCCGTTAACTCTCCTTTATGCCGACCTGACACCGTCAATAACGCCTGCTCGGCTGATAAGCGCGTTGAATAATTACTGCTGGTCGCTGGCGACCAACCCTGACGGTATAAAAATTGTCCAGCTTGGATAATTTGCTGGGTTAGATGTTTACGCTGTTTGTCCATTTCGATGCTCGGTTAATCCCATCCACACAATAATCAACGCCATAGTAGCAGCGCCAGCTGCGACAGCAAAAGTTCCTGCCGCGCCCGCCGCACTCCACATATAGCCTGCATAGAGTGCACCAATAGCTGCACCCACACCAGATAATGACACATACAGCGCTTGCCCCTGCCCTTGCCTGTTGCTAGGGAACTGACGCTGAACAAACTGCATTGCCGCAGCGTGAAAACTGCCAAAGGTTGCCGCATGTAAAATCTGGATCACAATCAAGCATAACAATTGATCCGCCAGATAACCTAAGGCTAACCAACGCACGGCGGCTAGGGCAAAACTCGCTAACAATACGTGTCGCAGACTAAAACGCAACAACAATTTGGGCATATAAATAAACAAGCCAATTTCAGCCAGCACACCCAACGACCAAAGCCAGCCTACTGCACTGCGGCTATAACCCAACTCCGTTAAATACACTGACAAAAACGTATAATACGGGCCGTGGGAGATTTGCATCAACATAACGGCCAAATAAAACGCCCCTATCGGGCGCTGCTGCAAATAGCTGAAAAACCCATAGCCAACCTGACTTTGAAGGCGCGCGGCTTGGGTTTTCGCTTTGGGAACTAGCAGACTGCTAAGCCAAATCCCCAGCATGATTAAACAAACCAGCCACGGAAAACTACCCAAACCCAAATCAACAAATACATAACCCAGCAGCACTACCGTAACAATAAAACCCACCGAACCCCATAGACGGATACGACTGTAGTCTTGCGGGCGCTGACTCAAGTGCTCAAAGGTAATGACTTCAAACTGTGGCAAAATCGCGTGCCAGAAAAACGCATGTACGAACATCACCAATGCCAGCCAAGCATAGCTTTTACTGATAAAAATCAGGCTAAACCCAAGCAGTGTCAACAAAGCACCCCAGCGTATAATACGTAAACGCTGTCCGGTCTTATCTCCTAACCAACCCCATAAATTCGGTGCCAAGCAACGCATCACCATCGGCATAGCTACCAGCTCACCAATGCGTGCAGGACTAAAACCCAAGTGCGCAAAATATAACGGCACATACGGCGCTATTGCACCTAACAGAGCAAAGTAAAAGAAATAAAAATTGGATAAGCGCCAATAGGGCATGGGCAAATATGTATCGGGAAGTGGGGGGGGGTGTTGCAGAGGCTGCCACTAAACGAGCGCATCTACAACACCTAGCTTTTAGGTTTAGAGTTGCTTAAGCACAGGAACTGACACCCTGACATCAGCATTCTGTCCGCGTTGGCGTAAAAAATGATCCATTAACACCATTGCCATCATCGCCTCAGCAATAGGTGTAGCACGAATACCGACACAGGGATCATGCCGGCCTTTGGTTATCATATCTGTCGCCTCACCGCTGGCCGTAATAGTACGTCCCGGCACTGTGATGCTTGAGGTGGGTTTTAGTGCAATATGCGCCACAATCGGCTGGCCTGAGGAGATGCCACCTAAAACGCCGCCAGCATGATTGGACAAAAAACCATCAGGCGTCATTTCATCGCGGTGTTCAGTCCCACGCTGCGCAACACAGGCAAAACCATCACCTATTTCAACGCCTTTCACCGCATTAATGCTCATTAGCGCATGAGCTAATTCGGCATCTAAGCGATCAAAAATCGGCTCACCCAGTCCAGGCATCACCCCGTCAGCGATCACAGTGATTTTTGCACCCACTGAGTCTTGATCGCGACGCAACTGATCCATATAGGCTTCCAGCTCAGCTACTTTTCCACTGTTGGGGCTAAAAAAGGCATTGTTATGCACTTCATCCCACGACTGAAAAGGAATCGTAATGGGCCCAAGCTGGCTCATATAGCCACGAATTTGAATGCCCTTAGTAGCCAAATATTTTTTTGCAATCGCGCCAGCGGCTACACGCATTGCCGTTTCGCGGGCTGAGCTGCGCCCACCACCACGATAATCACGCACACCGTACTTGTGCTGATAGCTATAGTCCGCATGCGCTGGACGGAACAAGTCTTGAATCGCCGAGTAGTCTCTGGAGCGTTGATCGGTGTTGCGAATTAACAAACCAATCGGACAGCCCGTGGTAACACCTTCAAATACACCGGAAAGGATTTCGACTTCATCGGCTTCTTGACGTTGCGTTGTATGACGGCTAGTGCCCGGCTTGCGCCGGTCCAAGTCATGTTGCAAGTCTGCTGTGGTTAACGGCATTCCTGGCGGGCAACCATCAACAATGGCCATCAACCCCGGGCCATGGCTTTCGCCTGCCGTAGTCACCGTAAATAATTTGCCAAAGCTATTGCCCGACATCACAACACTCCATCACACCGATTAAAAGGTGAATTATACCCTTGATTAGGCTTTTCTTGCACGCTGCTTAAGGTCAAACTTCACACTAACTCTTTTTTTCAAGCAAAATAAAAACTTTAATTACAATCAGATAGCACATTGCTAGTCTATAGTTATCAAAATTACAGCCGAGACAGCGGTTATAATAGAACCTATTAAGCTACGCTTTAAATGAAAAAACACTAGAGACTGATATGCACGCAGAAAATTCGGATACACTCCAAGACAACGCCTCAAAAAACGTTGAACCGCTAAATGAGCCCAAGGCTGATGCTGCGACTACGGAAAGTTCCGAGCAGGTTGATGATGCTGTAGAGAAAAACGCCCCACAAGAACAGCTGGAACATAGCTGGAGCTCGCTTGCTGCGGAACGTCACCAGCTAATCCGCCTAGCACCCTTGCCAGCCGACAGAGAAACAGGCTTGCGCCCTTTATTGTTTGGCACTTTCGGTCGGGTAAGTCGCCATAGTGATAGCCAAAGTATGCTTAAGCTAACTGTTGAGCTGACCAACCAAAAAGCAACTAAGGGTTTTAATCAGCTTGAGGTTTGGGTCGATCACGAACGCAAAGAAATTCGTTTCTTACCTGAAGAAGGTTTTCGTACAGAACCTGCTAATCGGGGACTCGGTCGTTTTATGATTGCAATGGCCGCGCGCTGGGCAAAACAAAAATGTGCACATTACACCGTACAAAATACACCTTTGCTGTCAAAATTCGTGCCTAACGATAATGCCCGCTTACGTCGTGACTATGCGTTACAAGCACAAGGTTTTACGGTCAGTTACGAAGATGGCGTTCAGATGCGCGCAAACTGTAGTGCACCGCGAGTTAGCCAAATCCATACCGACTGGAATAACGAAAAAATCCGCATTATTGAAACGCCTGAAACGGCTGATATTTTACAAACAGCAGACAAAAACATGCGCGAACAAGAGGTTCAGCTCAAAAAACTAGCCGAGCAAGTTGAGTTTTTGCGTCGGGATGACAACTCCCTCAGATTCACCATCACCATGCTAGTGGTTTTTGCGGTTTTCCAAGCGGCGTTGCTTATATGGATGGCAACCAGATAGTCGTCAGCCGATTAGCAGTTCACAAATCCAACAAGCCACCACCCTGACATTCGGGTGATTCAGGTGCTGCTATTACCGCATCCCACTCTTCTTGGGTATAGGCGTGCAGTGCCAAGCCATGAATTTGCTGCATGATCTCACCTAGCAACGCATAAACTCTTTGGTGGCGCTGTACTTTGCGCTGCCCCACAAACTGATCACTGACTATCACTAACTTAAAATGACTGTTTTCACCAATGCTGTGCATATAGCTTTCGTCATCAATAACCAAAAAGTTAGGCGTTAACTCTGCCAAAGCGGCTTCGATTTTCTGCTGCATACATATCCTAATCAAATAAGTTAAGCGGGGTTTACACATAGCTCGTAAAAGCTGCCGAGTCTAACCACGCCAAAGCGTCTAATGTTGTGGAGCTCGGACAATACTCAGCAGCCCAAACACCTTGATAATTAATTTCATACAGTTTTTTTCTAATTTGCAGGAAATCAATCGTACCAGTACCCGGCTCATTTCTGCCCGGACAATCAGCAAACTGTACATGACCTATCTGTCCGGCAAGTTTTTCGATAGCCATTGTGACATCGATTTGCTGCCGCGCCAGATGATAGAGATCAAGTTGAGCAAAACAGTTCGGCCGTGCCACTTCTTTTAACAAAAGCAGTAAGTGCTCAGGAGTATTAAGCAAAAACCCGGGCATATCCAGCGGATTAATCGCTTCACATAACACCTTAGTATGCATACGCGAAAATGCTTGAGCCGTATCACGTACGTTCGCCGCTAGAATACTAAATGCTTCGTCCCATGCCTGCCCTTGCGCTAGACGGCCAGCCAGCACGTTAACCATTTTGGGTTTAGCAATAACGGCATACTCCAACGCCGTATCTACAGCCTCAGCAAATTCAGTGCGTCTTTTCGCCTGACATGCCAATCCCAAACCACCCTGCATAAGGTCACCAACTGGCAAGTTAATCAAATACAACGGCATTTGCTGTTCATCAAGCTCGCGTTTAAGCGCTAAAGCAGATACCTCATAAGGAAACTGTATCTCAACGCCAAAAAAGCCAGCTTGCTTGGCTGCACCGATACGCTGCAATAAGGGCAGTTCCGTAAACAACATGGAGATATTGGCAATTACGTGCATGCTTTTCCCCCACGATACAGCTCAACCAGCGTGGCTGGATCTTTATCTGCATTACCCTGCACGGCATGGGTGCGCATCAACTGTGCAGCTAGGCCGCTCATGGGTGTGGCGCTGGGAGTATTCTGAGAGAGTTTAACCGCAGTGTCCAAGTCTTTTAGCAGTGTGCGTACATGCCATTTGATGGGCTCATAGGTTTGACTCGCCATTTGTGGTGCCAATATCTGCAGTGGCTTGCTGTCGGCAAAACCTCCCGCCAAAGCGGGAGCTAACAACTGCGCATCCACTCCGGCCCGTTCAGCCAAAGCCACCACCTCGGCAATAACCAGCGCATTACAAGCCACCAGCATTTGATTACAAACTTTAGTAACCTGCCCTGCACCTACTTCACCCATATGTGTTAAGCGCTGCCCTAACTGCATCAGCACCGGTTTAACCTGCGCTAAAGCCTGTGCATCACCACCAGCCATTAGAGTCAGGCTGCCCGTTTGCGCACCGATTACACCGCCCGAAACCGGCACATCCAGCCAAACAGCTGAACACTCTATTTGTACATAACTGGCCAGTTCGCGCGTAGCCTGCGGCTCAATACTGGAGCAATCCACTATAATTTGTTGCGGTCTTAAGCCCTTAGCTATGCCCTGTTCACCCAGCACCACCTCTTGCACCGACTGGGTATCGGCCAAGCAGAGTATGAGCACATCACAGGTCTCTGCCAGTTGTTTGGCTGTAAGCGCCTGCTGTGCGCCCTGCTCTAGCAACGGAATACATTTCTCAGGTGTTCGATTCCAGACTGTTAACGCATAGCCCGCCGCTAACAAACGCTCGCACATAGGCAAGCCCATCAAGCCAATACCGGCAAAACCTAAACGAAGAGCCATAACTTCTCCTTTAATTACTTTGCGTCTAGCTAATTACAAAGCCACCATACGCAAACTGAATACTGCTAAGCCATGTTAAACGCTGAAATCAAAGTCCGCAAAGACATCAATACCAATAACTGGTTATCATAGCCGCTATGTTAGTTTTTAAGTGGATTGACCATGCCTGATGAAATTAGCCCCCTTTATGCAGAAATCTTCGGCAAAACCGCGCAAATAAGCTGGACTGAACTGGCGCCTTTTTTTGCTAAAGGTTTATTACTCTGGATAGATAGTGAGCAAGACCTTATTGAAGTCGCAATAGCCATTGTTAACGATGATAAAGCCCAAATCACTCAACTGATGCAAAGCAATCGTATCCGTAATCTAAACGACCAGGACGCGTTAGATTTTCATGAGCGCGATCCCGAGCTTTGGGCAAGCGTAGTTTCACCCTGGGTGCTGGTACAAGAGCGGAGCCGCAAATGAAACCACGAATCAAGCTTTTTGCGTTAGGCGGCACCATCTCTGCCCATCATGAACTACGTGATGAACTGCGCCACTATCAAACAGGTCATTACACCGCCCAACAACTGGTTGATGCCCTGCCAGAACTCAGTGCGCACGCTCAAATCAGCATCGAGCAGATAGACAATATCACCAGTACTGCGGTGACCTATCAGCACTGGCTCGATTTAAAGCAGCGACTGGAACAAAGCTTTGCACAAGGTTTTAATGGTGCAGTCATTACCCATGGCACCAACACGTTAGAAGAAACCGCTTATTTCTTGCACCTAACGCTAGCCAGCGACAAGCCTGTCGTTCTAACCGGCTCACAGCGCCCTTTTTCTGCCTTAAGCAGCGATGCCCCGCTCAATTTGCTTAATGCTGTACGCACAGCCGCTGCGCCCCAGTGCCATGGCTTAGGCGTATTGGTGGCGATGAACGATAAAATTTATTCGGCACGAGACGTGAGCAAAACCCACAGCTATCACCTCGAAAGTTTTCAGGCGCTCAACAATGGCCCGCTTGGCAGCATTGATACAGATCGTAGTGTGCGCATAGACCACCTGCCCGCCCGCAAACACAGCTTAAATTCTATATTTAGCCAACTACCGTTGAACAACCACGAGCCTTATGTACCGATTCTTTTTTCCCATGCCGGTGCAGATGCGCGTTTACTGCAAAGCGCGCTTAAGTACGAACGTCCCGAGGGTATTGTCTTGGCTGGAACCGGTGCGGGACGTTGTTCACCGCTGGAAGAAATCGCAATCGAACATCCCAGTCGTAATGAGCAGCAGACTGGCCAGCGGTCGCATCTTAGATTTGGATTGTTATGCCGATTTACAGCTAATTGCTGCCGATGACCTGCCACCTCAAAAAGCACGCATTCTATTAATGCTCGCCATCAATGCAGGTTTTGACTTGGCGCTACTTAGGCAAGCCTTTGCCGAACACTAATCCATAGTTAGTAATAGATCGCGATGCTGGCGAATCTCATCACGTAACTGTGCAGCTGCCTCAAACTCCAAATCGCGCGCATGCTTATACATGCGCTCTTCCAACTGTTTGATGTGTTTAGCTAAGTCTGCAACGGAGCCAAACTGCTTGCCATAGGCGGCCTCTTTTTCTGCAGCACGCGCCTGCGATTTACGCTTACCGCTACGCGAACCTGGCACTGTCGCACCTTCCATAATGTCGCGTATGTCTTTTTGTACGCCCTTCGGCACGATATTATGTAATTCGTTAAAAGCGATCTGCTTATTACGACGGCGCTCTGTTTCACACATCGCCCGCTCCATGGAACCGGTAATACGGTCCGCATACAGTATCGCTTTACCATGCAGGTTACGCGCAGCACGACCTATGGTTTGAATCAACGAGCGCTCAGAACGTAAAAAACCTTCTTTATCTGCATCTAAAATAGCCACCAAGGACACTTCCGGCATATCCAGCCCTTCACGCAGCAAATTAATACCCACCAATACATCAAAAACACCCAAGCGCAGATCGCGGATAATCTCCACTCGCTCAACCGTATCAATGTCTGAGTGTAAATAACGTACACGCACCCCATGCTCAGCAAGGTATTCACTCAAGTCCTCGGACATGCGTTTAGTCAGGGTAGTAACTAACACCCGCTCGCCTACAGCGACACGGCTATGGATTTGTGATAACAGATCATCCACTTGGGTGCTAGCAGGACGCACTTCAATTTCCGGGTCAATCAACCCTGTAGGACGGACAACTTGCTCAACAATTTGCCCTGCATGTTCAGCCTCATAATTACCCGGTGTCGCAGAGACAAAGATCGCCTGCGGGCTCGCCGCCTCCCACTCTTCAAAACGCATAGGTCGGTTATCTAGCGCAGAAGGTAGACGAAAGCCATAATTAACCAAGGTTTCTTTACGCGAACGGTCGCCTTTGTACATGGCGCCAATTTGCGGTACGGAAACGTGGGATTCATCTATCACCATTAATGCATTATCCGGTAGATAGTCATAGAGCGTTGGCGGCGGCGAGCCTTCTGGTCGACCCGACAAGTAACGTGAATAGTTTTCAATCCCGTTGCAATAACCCAACTCCAAAATCATTTCCAAATCAAAGCGCGTGCGTTGCTCAAGACGCTGAGCTTCCACCAATTTATTTTCATCGTGCAATTGCTTAAGACGCTCAGCAAGCTCTTTCTTAATTTTATCAATCGCTTCCAGCAGCACTTCTCGGGGTGTTACATAGTGGCTTTTAGGATAGAAAGTAAAACGTGGCAAACGACCAAGTACCTCGCCGGTAAGCGGATCAAAGGCGGTTATATTCTCTATCTCGTCATCAAAGAGTTCGATACGAATGGCTTCAAAATCCGACTCTGCTGGATAAACATCAATAGTATCGCCACGCACGCGAAACGTTGCCCGCGCAAAATCCATATCGTTACGCGTATATTGCAACTCTGCCAGACGCTTAAGAATCTCCCGTTGGTCCATGCGATCACCACGGTCCAGATGTAGCACCATTTTTAAATAGCTTTCGGGACTACCCAAACCATAAATCGCTGACACAGTTGCCACAATGATAACGTCGGAGCGTTCCAGTAAGGCCTTGGTGGCAGATAAGCGCATCTGTTCAATATGGTCATTAATTGATGCGTCTTTTTCAATAAATGTATCCGACGCCGGCACATAGGCTTCCGGCTGGTAATAATCGTAATAAGAAACAAAGTACTCCACGGCATTATGTGGAAAGAACTGCTTAAACTCACCGTAAAGCTGTGCGGCCAACGTTTTGTTAGGGGCTAAAACTATAGTCGGACGCTGAACCTGCTCAATAACATTAGCAATACTAAAGGTTTTACCCGAACCGGTAACCCCTAGCAGGGTTTGATAAGCAAGACCGGCTTCAAGCCCTTGCACCATCTGCGCTATAGCCGTCGGCTGGTCACCCGCGGGTTGAAATTTGGTAACCAGTTGAAACTTAGACATTGTGCCACCTTTTAAAATGCCACCCATTAGGGTAAAACTAAACTAACAACAAACTGCTTCTAGGCTATAATGCCTGCTTAGCTATCGACTTAACATCAGTAATCTATGCAACCAACTTTAATTAAGAGTTATCTTATATGAGCCTGTTTACCCCTGTTGAAATGGCACCTCGCGACCCAATCTTAGGTCTAAACGAAGCCTTTAACGCTGATCCTCGCAAAGAAAAAATCAACCTCGGAGTAGGTGTGTACTTTGACGAAGACGGAAAAATTCCTTTGCTAAAAGCTGTTGCACGAGCAGAAGAGTTTCGCCAACAGGCCATGGCACCTCGTGGGTATTTACCCATTGAAGGCATAGCCGCCTATGATAACGCAGTTCAAAAACTATTGTTCGGTCAAGACAGTGATGTTATTCAACAGCAAAGAATCGTTACTGCTCAGTCTATAGGTGGTACAGGTGCACTCAAGCTCGGCGCGGATTTTCTAAAAACTCTTGATACCAGCGGTATTGTAGCCATTAGCAACCCAAGCTGGGAAAATCACCGCGCGCTGTTTACAAACGCCGGCTACGAAGTACAGGATTACCGTTACTATGAGCCCTCTACCAACGGTTTAGATTTCCTAGGCATGCTTGAAGATCTGCAAGCGCTACCACCTAGCTCGGTTGTGATCTTACACGCCTGTTGCCATAACCCAACTGGAGTAGATTTGACAGTTGAAAATTGGCACGAAATTATCAAGATCATACAAACCAAACAGCACATTCCGTTTTTAGACATTGCTTACCAAGGCTTTGGGCAGGGAATTGAAGAGGACGCTGCTGCTGTGAGACTGTTTGCAGAGTCTGGCATGGTGTTTTTTGTTTCCAGCTCTTTTTCAAAATCTTTTTCTTTCTACGGAGAGCGTGTTGGCGCGCTTTCAATCGTTACACAGACCACAGAAGAAGCACAGCGTGTTCTATCGCAGGTAAAGCGTGTAATCCGCACCAACTACTCAAATCCGCCAACTCACGGTGCCACCATCGTTAACATGGTACTCAACAACCCAGAGCTAAATGCTTTATGGCAGGAAGAGCTGGCCTCCATGCGCAAACGCATTCAACAAATGCGCACACTGATGGTGCAACAACTCAAAAATAAAGGCGCTAATAAAGACTTTGGTTTTATCATTGAGCAGCACGGAATGTTTTCTTATACCGGGCTAACAGCAGCACAGGTTGAGCGCCTGCGCGAAGAATTTGCCATCTACGCGGTGTCTACAGGGCGCATATGCGTTGCAGCCCTTAATATGAAAAACATAGACGCCGTAACGGACGCTATAGTAGAGGTTTGTAAATAAATAGGTATCCACCAAAGATCGCTACTCAGCAAGTAACTAAAAAAGCCCCTGCACCGTTTCATTGCAGGGGCTTTTTATTAGGCGCGTGGTTGATAGCTGTCTGAGTTAACGCAGATCACTTTAGCAGGTTAGCGCGCCGGATCAGCTTCTGTGGGAGCGCAACTTTTGCGCGATTAAGCCTAGGCCAGCATAAAGCTGCAGGCAAAGCACATATTCAATGCAGAAGCTGACTTGCCAACGAACCAAAAACCAAATCATGACGCAGATTTTAAGTTTGAGATTTGAGCTTTAATTCTAGACTGGGTGCATTGCTTTTTCTTCGACGCGTCGGGCCTCAAAAGCCTCGCCGGCAACCCTAATTCCAACCTGGACTACAGAGCTGTTGGATTGCCCTTTTCGCGATTGAATTCAAACTAATTAAAGTCATTGTTAAAAGTTTATAGGCATAAAAAAACCCCTGCAGAGCGACTCTGCAAGGGCTTTTTATTTGGCGCTTGACGATGACCTACTCTCACATGGGGAGACCCCACACTACCATCGGCGATGCATCGTTTCAC